>NZ_BAAHXB010000049.1:0-39385 GCF_054657215.1 Endothiovibrio diazotrophicus | reverse complement strand
AGCCAGCCAGTTATTTTGGCGGAAGAGGGCGGCGAGCGCAAAGCGCGCGCGCCGGGCGGTTGGGCGCATTTGGCGTCGCCGGAGTGTTCTTGGGGGTGTTCTCAGGGGTGTCGCTCGTCACCGCTCGTCCGCCGCATGTCGCCAAGCGGTTGCTTCGCGGCGGGGGAGGCGGGAAACTAGTCGTCATGTTCCGTTTTCTCTTCATCATTCTCGCCATCTGGGGCGCGATCCTGATCGGTCGCCACCTCTACCGGGTCGGTCGCAGCCACGGAGAGGCGTTGAGTCGGTCGGAGCGGACGCCCACCGACACGGCGCGTTGCGCCCATTGTGGGCTCCACGTGCCGAAGGGCGAGGCGCTGTACGAGGATGGCCACTGCTACTGCAGCGCCGCCCACCGGGAGGCCGGGCCGGGGTGAGTGCGGGGGGGGCTGCCGCCGATCAGCATTGGCGGCCGCTGTGGCTGTTCAACGGCTATCGCGCGGCGCTGGCGCTGCTGCTCACCCTGCTCTTCTTCACCGGTGCCGGGCCACGCCTGCTGGGGGAGTTCGACCCGCGGCTGTTCGGTTTCGCCGTTCTCGGCTATCTCGGTTTCTCCTTCCTGGCGCTGGTGGCGGGTTCCTGGCGCTGGCCCTCCTTCAATCTCCAGGTCTACGTCCAACTGGCCGCGGACGTGGTGGCGATCACCCTGCTGATGCACGCTAGCGGCGGCCTGCGTACCGGCATCGGCATGCTGCTGATCGCCGCCATCGCCGGCGGCGGTTTGCTGCTGGTGGGGCGTACCGCGGTGCTGTTCGCGGCGCTGGCGGCGTTGGCGGTGCTCGGCGAACAGGTCTATGCCCACTGGGAGGGGCTCTTCTTCACCACCTACTACACCCAGGCGGGGATCCTCGGCGCCGCCTTCTTCGCCACCGCCCTGCTCGCCCAGGGGCTCGCCGGGCGGGTGCGCGAGAGCGAGCAACTGGCGCGCCGCCGCGGCGAGGACCTGGAGAGCCTGGAGCGGCTCAATGCCCACATCATCCGCCATCTGGAGGCGGGGATCCTGGTCGTGGGGAGGGGGGGGGAGCTGCGGCTGGCCAACGAGGCGGCTCGCGAGCTGCTCGGGTTGGGCGATCGGCCGGTCGCCCACCTCCCGTTGGCGGAGGCGGCGCCCGCCCTGTTCGGCATGCTGGAGCGCTGGCGGGCCAACGTCTTGCAGCGCTCCGAGCCGGTACGTCTGCGCGGTGGCGAAGTGGAGGTGCTGCCGCGGTTCGCCCGCATGGGGGTAGTGGGTTGCCTGATCCTGCTGGAGGAGAGCGCGGCCCTGGCCGAACAGGCGCAGCGGGTGAAACTCGCCTCGCTGGGCCGGCTCACCGCGAGCATCGCCCACGAGGTGCGCAACCCCCTGGGAGCGATCAGCCACGCCGGCCAGCTGTTGGCGGAGTCGCCCGCCCTCGAAGACGGGGACCGGCGCCTCACCGAGATCATCCTGGAGCAGTCCCAGCGGGTCAATGCGGTGATCGAGAACGTGCTCAACATCTCCCGCCGGGAGGCGGCGCGGCCCCAGTGGCTCGACCTCGGGCCGTGGAGCGGCCAGTTCGTCCAGGACTTCCTGGAGGGCGAAAGGGCGGGGCGATTCGAACTGGTGGCGCGGGTGCCGGAGGGGCTGCGGGTCCACGTGGACGCCACCCAGCTCCAGCAGGTGATGTGGAACCTCTGCCAAAACAGCCTGCGCTACGGCCGGCCGGCGTCGGGCGTGATACGTGTCGAGCTGCGCGGCGGGACCGGCGGTGAGGCCGGCGGGCCCTGGTTGGAGGTGACCGACAACGGTCCGGGGATCCCCGACGAGGCGGTGGCGAAGATCTTCGAACCCTTTTATACGAAAGGCGCCGGTGGCACCGGCCTGGGGCTCTATCTGGCCAGGGAACTGTGCGAGGCCAATCAGGCCCACCTGGGCTATCGAGCGTTGCCGGAAGGGGGGGCGTGCTTCCGCATCTCCTTCGCCGACCCGGAGCGGCATCGGCTGTTGCGTTGAGCGTTTAGGGGCGCGGAAAAAATGACAGGTGCAGAATCGATGAGCAAGGCGCTCGCCCTGGTGGTGGACGACGAGCCGGATATCCGCGAGTTGCTCGAACTGACGCTGCGGCGGATGGGGGTGGAGGTGTGTGCGGCGGCCGATCTCGGCGAGGCGCGGGCGCTGCTCGCCGAACGCCCGGTCAGCCTCTGCCTCACCGACATGCGGCTGCCCGACGGCGACGGCCTGGAGCTGGTGGAATACATCCAGCGCAGTTGGCCGGAGGTGCCGGTGGCGGTGATTACCGCCCACGGCAGCATGGACACCGCGATCCAGGCGCTGAAGCTGGGGGCGTTCGATTTCGTCAACAAACCGGTGGACCTGCAGGTGTTGCGGGATCTGATCAGCGCCGCCCTGAGGCTGGTGCCGGCCAGCACCCCGGCCGGTGCCGGCGGCGGGTTGATCGGCGAGTCGACGGCGATCGAAAGGATCCGCGCTACCGTCGCCAAGGTGGCGCGCAGCCAGGCGCCGGTCTATATCAGCGGCGAGTCGGGTACCGGCAAGGAGCTGGTGGCGCGGATGATCCACGATCGTGGGCCGCGGGCCGACTGCCCGTTCGTGCCGGTCAACTGTGGCGCGATCCCCTCCGAGCTGATGGAGAGCGAGTTCTTCGGTCACAAGAGGGGGAGCTTCAGCGGCGCCACCGCCGACAAGGAGGGACTGTTCCAGGCGGCCCACGGCGGCACCCTGTTCCTCGACGAGGTGGCCGAGCTGCCGTTGCTGATGCAGGTCAAGCTGCTGCGGGCGATCCAGGAGAAGGCGGTGCGCCCGGTGGGGGTGCCGCGCGAGGTGGCGATCGACGTGCGCATCCTCTCCGCCACCCACAAGGATCTCGCCGCGCTGGTGGCCGAGGGAGGCTTCCGCCAGGACCTCTACTACCGGATCAACGTCATCGAGCTGAAGGTGCCGCCGCTGCGCGAACGCCCCGGCGACATCGCGCTGCTCGCCCGTCACCTGGTGGGTCGGGCCGGTGCCCAGGTGGGGCAGCCGGGGTTGTGCCTCGATGGTGGTGCGGTGGCCGCCCTCGAGCGGTACCCCTTTCCCGGCAACGTGCGCGAACTGGAAAACATTCTCGAACGGGCCGCCGCGCTGTGCGAGGGGGCGGTGATCCATGCCGAAGACCTGATGCTGCCGCAGGACGGCCCGGCGGTCGCCGTTGAGCCCCCTCCGCTGGAGGGCGGCGAACAGCCGCTGGACGATTACCTGGCGGAGATCGAGCGCAACACCATCTCCCGCGCCCTGGAACAGACCCGCTGGAACAAGACCGCCGCGGCGAAGGCACTGGGAATCAGCTTCCGCTCGTTGCGCTACAAGCTGAAGAAGCTGGGGATGGAGTGAACGTGTCGCCGGGGGGGGGAGTTCCGCTAAGGCATCTCGCCGCGCTGGGGGTGCTGCTGGTGGTCGGATATCTGATCTACGTCCCCGGTCTGGGCGGCTTTTTCCTCTTCGACGACATGCACAACGTCGTCCACAACGAGTCGCTGAGGATGGATCGGCTGTCGTGGGAGGGGCTGCGCGATGCGGCCCTCTCCTCCCACGCGGGACCGTTGGGGCGACCGCTGGCGATGCTCAGTTTCGCCCTCGACGAGTGGGCGTTCGGGCTCGACAGTCGTGCGATGAAGCGGACCAACGTGCTGATCCACCTGTTGAACGGCGCGGCGCTGTTCGCCTTCGCGTGGGCGCTGTTGGAACTCCGCGGGCGGCTTCGCGAGGGGCGCGCGGCGGCCGCCTCGGGCACGGTGGCGCTCCTCGCGGCGGCGCTGTGGATGTTGCACCCACTGAACCTCGCACCCGCGCTCTACGTGGTGCAGCGGATGACCAGTCTGGCCACGCTGTTCACCCTGCTGGCGATGACCCTCTACCTGGCGGGGCGGTGGCGCTCGCTCCGCGGGCGCCGTGGGGTGGGGTGGTACGCCGCCGCCCTGGGGGCGTGGACGCTGGCGGCGCTGAGCAAGGAGAATGCCCTACTGCTGCCGGTATGGCTGTTTCTGGTGGAGTGGCTGCTGCTCTCGTTTCCGGCCCGGAGCGAGCGGGGGCGGCGTCGGCTGGTGATGATCTACGGTCTGGTGCTGGGGGGGGGGGCGGTTATCGCGGTGGGCTATCTCGCGGCCCATCCCCAATGGATCCTGTCCGGCTATGAGCTGCGTTCGTTCACGCTCGGCGAGCGCCTGCTCACCGAGGCCCGCGCACTCTGGTTCTACATCGGCCTGCTACTGTTTCCTTCGCTGTCCCGTCTGGGGATCTTCCACGACGATTTCCCGCTCTCCCATGACTGGCTCGATCCGGCGACCTCGCTGTTTTCGGTCCTGGGGTGGGCGGGGGTATTGATCGCGGCGCTGGTCTTCGCGAGGCGCTACCCCTGGCTGGTCTTCGGCGTGCTGTTCTTCCTGGTGGGTCACCTCATGGAGTCCACGGTTTTCGCACTGGAGCTGGTCCATGAGCATCGCAACTATCTGCCGACGATCGGCTTCGCCGTCGCCGGTGCCCGGTGGTTGACGAGCCCGGCACTCCCCCTTCCCGCAGTGCGGCACTGGGGGGCCGGGGCTCTGGTTGCCGCGCTGGCCGGATTGACCCTGTTGCGTGCAGACGTGTGGGGCGACGGGCTGCGCCACATCCGGATGAACGTGGCCAACCATCCCGGCTCGGCGCGGGCCCACTACGACCTGGGGCGGGCCTACTACATCCTGGTCCTCAACGGCACCGAGGCGGGTGCGAGGGATCGTTTCTATCACCTCTCGCGGCAGAGTTTCGCGGCGGCGATCGGCGCCGACCCCAATTTCCTCACGGCACTGGGCGCCATGGTCATGCTCGATGACCTGGTGGGGAGCCCCGCCATCGACGAGTCGGCGCGCCGGCTCATCGACGGCTATCGCAGCGCGGCCCTCACCTCCAGGAACTTCGCCACCGTGCAGACGCTACGGCGCTGCAACCAGCGGCGGGAGTGTACGATCCCTTCCCACTACCTGGAGCGGACGGTGGCCGCGGCGCTGGAGAACCCGCGGCTCCCCGCCCGCGGTCCGGTTCGCGCCCAACTGGCGGTCGAAGGGTCGATCCTCGCCTTTGCCGGCGGGCGGCCGGCGGAGGCAGTCACCCTGGCGGAGGCCGCGCGGGACGCCGATCCCGCCGACGGCCAGCTGTGGATCAATCTGGGGCAGCTGCTGATCGATGTGGGGCGGGTGGAGGAGGCCAGGGGGGTGCTGGAGGAGATCCGGCGGCGTGGTCTCCGCCGCGGGAGGCTCGCCCAGCGCCTGCAAAACGGATGAGGTGACGATTTTCGTCACATACTGACCGGCGAGGGTAGGATGGTGCCGGGGGCGGGGTGGCCGAAACTGCTTCCTGCCGCGGTAGCGCGGGGTTCGGCGATTTGGCACGGCGCGTGCTATCTTTTCGTGCGGAGGCCCCGCCAGCCGGAGGCCCCACAAACTGAACAAACCATCTTCCGGGACCTCCGGATTCAGGAGAAAGCAATGAACAAGCTGCAGCAGGGCTTCACCCTCATCGAACTGATGATCGTGGTCGCGATCATCGGTATCCTCGCCGCCATCGCCATCCCGGCCTACCAGGACTACACCATCCGCACCCAGGTGACCGAGGGTATGAACCTGGCCGCCGAGGCGAAGGCCACCATCGCTGACTTCTGGTCCAACCGTGGCCGTCTCCCCGCCAACAACACCTCCGCGGGCATGGCCAAGGTGACCAGCTACGTCGGCAACTACGTCACCGGCATCGACGTCAACACCAACGGCGTGATCAACATCGCCTTCGGCAACAAGGTCAACGCCAAGATCTCCGGTAGCACCCTCGCCCTGGGTCCCGCCTCCAACGCGGCCGGCCAGATCGTCTGGATCTGCGGTGAGGCGAAGAATCCCAGCGGTATCACCAACACCACCGCTGAAACCGCCGCCAACAGCGGGACCAACATCCCCAGCAAGTACCTGCCCTCCGCCTGCCGTCCGTAAGCGAGGCTTCGGCTAGGTCGTGACGGGGCCGCTCTCCGCGAGGAGGCGGCCCCGTCGCTTTTCCACCGGCGGTTTCGATCGCACTCCTGTTGGCCGAAAGATGCGAATCCCCTTGTTGATGCGGCGCGCCACGACACCGGTCTGGCTGCTGGCGCCGCTGCTGCTGATCGTCTATCTGCTCTATCAACCGGGCCTCTCCGGCGGTTTCGTCTTCGACGATGGCGGCAGCATCACTGAAAACGAGTGGATCAAGATCGATCGTCTGACCCCCGCCGCGCTGCAGGGGGCGGCCGGTTCGTTCCATGGCAGCCCGTTCGGGCGTCCGCTGGTGATGCTCACCTTCGCCCTCGATCACTTGGCCGCCGGCCTCGATCCGGCGCAATTCAAGCGCACCAATCTGCTGATCCATCTGGCCAACGGCGGTCTGCTCTTCGTCCTGGCGATGCTCATCCTCGAGGCGCTGCGGCGGCGTGGCGCGGTGGCCCCGGCCGTCGATCTCTCACCGCGGCGCATCCGTTGGCTGGCGCTGCTGGTGACCGCGCTGTGGCTTCTCCACCCGCTTGCGCTCACCTCGGTGCTTTACGTGGTGCAGCGGATGACCAGTCTGGCGGCACTGTTCTCCCTGGTGGCGCTGGCGCTCTATCTATGGGGGCGGCTGCGGCTGCTCGATCGGCGTGCGGGGTGGCCATTGATCGCGCTCTCGCTCGGCGTAGCGACGCCGTTGGCGGTGTTGAGCAAGGAGAACGCGCTGCTCATCCCCCTGTTCCTGCTGTTGGTGGAGTGGCTGATACTGGGGTTTTCCGCCCCCGCCCCGCAGCGGCGCCGGTTGAGCGGGCTGTTCACCGTTCTGGTCGGCCTGCCCGCCCTGGCGGTGGCGCTCTATCTGCTGGGCCACCCGGCGCTCATCACCGGGGGGTACGCGGGGAGACCCTTTTCACTGGCCGAGCGGGTGATGACTGAAGGGCGGGTGCTCTGGTTCTACCTCCGTCTGATCGTGCTGCCGAGCGTGTCGCAGATGGGGCTCTTCCACGATGATTTCCCCCTCTCGCGCTCGCTGTTCGACCCGTGGATCACGCTCCCCGCGCTGGTGGGGCTGGTGGCGCTGGTGCTGGCGGCGCTGTGGTGGCGCAGACGGGCGCCGCTGTTCGCCTTCGGCGTGCTGTTCTTCTGTGCCGGTCACCTGATGGAGTCCACGGTATTTCCCCTGGAGATCGCCCACGAGCACCGCAACTACCTGCCGATGATCGGCATCCTGCTGGCGGTGGCCTACTACGCCACCCACCCCACGGTGGTCGCATCGAGGGCGCGGATGGCGACCGTCGCGCTGCTGGTGGCGCTGCTGGCGCAGCTGACCTGGGTGCGGGTGGGGCTGTGGAGCGACCCGTGGCAGCAATCGGTTGCCGAAGCGACCTATCACCCGGATTCCCCCAGGGCCCAGTTCGAGCTGGGCCGGAGCTATTTCCTGCTGCTTCGCCAGGAGGAGCGCGCGTCGGCGCGGGCGCTGCTCGCAGAGGAGGCGCGCGCGCGCTTTACCCGCTCCTACCGCTTGAATGGCCTCTTTCTGGCGGGGCTGTTCGGCAATCTCCTGCTCGCAGACGAGCTGGGAGAGGCGCAGGATCCGGAGCTGGTGGCTCGGTTGGAGCGCCATCTGCGCGAGCAGACGCTCTCCGCCGACACCGTCAATCTGCTGCATCAGTTGAGCCGCGCCCGGCTCGGCGCCTCCTGTTCGGTCGATCTGGCGCTGATCGCTCGGCTCTACCGGGCCGCGCTGGACAACCCGACGCTGGTCGGCCGCCATCGCTCGATGCTGCTCAGCGAGGTGACCGTCCATGCATTGATGGTCGGCGACTTCGAGGCGGCGCTGGTCGCGGCGCGCGAGGCGTTGGCCGGAGACCGCACGCTGCCCCAGTATTGGCTGAACTACGCCAACCTGCTGATCCGCGCGGGACGGCTGGCGGAGGCGGAGCGGCTCCTCGAGGAGTTCGGACGGACGTCGCTGGCGCGCTGGAACGCCGCTCGGTTGAGCGTGGTGGAGCAGCGGTTGCGTGAAGCGCGGATGGGCGACGAGTTGTCCGGCCGGCCGTCGGAGGGTGGTCGGTCCGGTGGTTGACGATCTTCCCCTGGTCGCGGCCAAGCCGCAGCGGAGCACGTGGTTCCCGGGTCGTCGAACGGACTCGGTGCTGCTCTTCGCGCTCACCTTCGCGCTCTATCTGCTGACCATGCCGAAGACGGTGGGGCTGGAGGACGACGGGGCGTTCACCCTCGCCGCCTGGGCCAATGGTGTGGCCCATCCGCCGGGCTACCCGCTCTTCACCCTGGTCGGTCACCTGTTCTCGCTGCTGCCGTGGGGGACGGTGGCGGCGCGGGTCCACGCGGCCAGCGCGTTCTTCGGGGCGGTCGGTGTGGTGCTGCTCTACCTGCTGGCCTGCCGTCTGACGATCGCCCGTTGGGCGGCCCTGGCCAGCGCCGGGGTGCTGGCCTGTTCCTCGGTCTATTGGTCCCAGGCCATTGTCGCCGAGGTGTATACCCTCAATGTCGCCTTCTTTCTCCTGCTCTTCCTCCTCGGCGACGACTTCCGCGAGCGGGGTGGCCGGCGTCGGTTGGCGTTGCTGGCGTTCTGCTACGGGCTGAGTCTCGCCAACCATTGGCCGCTGATCGGCCTGTCGACCCCCGCCCTGCTGTGGCTGGTGGCGCCGCGTTGGCGGGAGATCCTGCGTGCGTCGTGGTGGGCCGTTCCGCTGGCCGTGCTGGGGCTCGCGCCCTATCTGTGGATGTACTGGAACTCCCAGCGGGTGGCGATCACCTTCCTCGGGCCGCTGGAGGGGTGGCGGCCGCTCCGTTACTACGTCAGCCGCGAGGGGTACGCCGGCATCGACCACCAGCCGGCCGCCGGCTGGTCCGACAAGCTCGCCTACGCGGGCTTCTCGCTGCGCCTGCTTGCCGAGCAGTTCTCCTGGGTGGCCAGTGCCGCCGCCCTGATCGGGGTGGTGACCTGGCGTCGCCTCCTTCCGCCGGCGGTGATGGGGGCGATGGTGCTCGGCCTCCTGGGCAACACGGTGGTGTTGGCGATGCTCCTTGGGTTCGAGGACGATCCGCTCTACCATTCGGTGTTCCGGGTCTATCCGCTGGTGGCGTTCTCCCTCGCTGCGCTATGGATCGGCGGCGGGCTGTGCTGGCTCGGCGAGCGGTTGCGGCGCTGGCGAGTCGCCGCCTGGGGGCGCTACGCGCTGGCCGTCCTGGTGGTGCTCGCCACCTTCGTCGTCAATGCGCCGGAGAATTTTCGCCAAGGGGATCAATGGGCCGAGGCGTATGCACGGGCCCTTCTGGAGAGCCTGCCGGAGAATGCGGTGCTGTTCCTCTCGGCCGACACCGACTCCGGCCCGGTCGGCTACCTGCGGCTGATCGAGGGCGTGCGCCCGGACGTCACCCTCTACCAGATGGACGGCAACCTCTTTCCCAATCGCCTCTTCCACCCGATCACCACCAACCAGACGGAGCGGGACCGCATCGTCCAGCAGTTCGTGGCCGACGCCGATCGCCCGGTGTTCTTCGCCGAGGTGCCGCAGTGGGGGGAGGATTGGGAACGCTACTGGCTCTACTCACGGTTGATGCCCGCCGGCTTCGGGAAACGCATCAATCACCTCCAAGGGTCACCGCTCTACGACTATTTCGAGCGGATCCTGTCGCTGCCGGAGTCCCGCGACCCGTGGACCGACATGCACCGCCGGCTGTTGATCGCCGACATGGTCCCGGTGGTGGCAGGACGCGCCTTCCTGGGGACGCGGGAGCCGGAGCGCGATCGGCGCAATCTGGCGCTCGCCACCCGGCGCTTCGAGGGCAAGCTGGCGCTGCTCGAGTGGTTGCTGGTGCGCGACAACGAACGTTGGTGGGGGCTGTTCGAGCGTGAGGCGAGGGCCGCCGAGGCGCGCCTCGGCGAGGCCTTCACCAAGCGTCAGCGGGCGGCGTTGGCGTTGCTGCGCGCCCGCTACTACCGGCTGAGGAAGCAGCCGGAGCAGGCTCGGGCGTACTATCTGCGGGCGATGGAGCGCTGGCCCGCGCCCGCCAACGAGGCCTATCGGGAGTACCGCGAGTTGATGGAGACAGGGAAGCGAGGGGGCGAGTGATGGCGCGCTACGAACTTTCGGTCATCGTCCCCACCTACAACGAACGGGAGAACCTGCCCGGATTGGTCGCCGCCCTGGAGTGCGCGCTGGTAGATGTCGACTGGCAGTTGATCGTGGTCGACGACGACTCGCCCGACGGCACCGCCGAGCGGGTTCGGCAGCTGGCCCGCGACGACGATCGGCTGCGCTGTCTCCAGCGGATCGGCCGGCGCGGCCTCTCCTCGGCCTGCGTCGAGGGGGTGGAGGTGGCCGAGGCGCCGCTGGTGGCGGTGATGGATGCCGACCTGCAGCACGATGAGCGGCTGTTGCCGCGCATGGTGGAGCTGTTGTGCGATCCGTCCATCGATCTGGTGATCGGCAGCCGCCACGTGGCGGGCGGGAGCGTGGGCGGGGGGCTCAGCCGGATTCGCCGCGGGGTCAGCGCCGTTGCCGCCGGGCTGAGCCGGTTGGTGTTGCGGGCCAAGGTGAAGGACCCGATGAGCGGGTTTTTCATGATCCGCCGGGAGCGCTTCCTGGCGCTGGTGCCGCGCCTCTCGGCGAAGGGGTACAAGATCCTCCTCGACCTGATGGCCTCCTCCCCCGAACCGCTCTCCTTTCGCGAGCTGCCCTACGTGATGCGCCCACGCCAGGGCGGGACCAGCAAGCTCGATTCGGTGGTGGTGTGGGACTACCTCTCGTTGTTGCTGGAGAAGATGGCCGGCGGTCTGTTGCCCGCCCGCTTCATCCAGTTCGTGGCGGTGGGGGCGAGCGGGGTGGTGGTCCATCTGACGGTGCTCGGCCTGCTCCACCGCGTCTTCGGCATCCCGTTCCTCGCCGGCCAGGGGGTGGCCGCCTGGGTGGCGATGACCAGCAACTATCTCCTCAACAACCGCTTCACCTACCACGACCGTCGCCTGCACGGTGCGGCCTTCTGGCGCGGGCTGTTGAGTTTCTATGCGGCCTGCCTGGTCGGCGCGGTGGTCAACGTGGCGGTGGCCGATCTGCTGTTCGGCGCCGGGGTGCCGTGGTGGGCGGCGGGTTTTCTCGGCGCGGTGGCGGGGGCGGTGTGGAACTACGTGCTGACCGCCCACCTCACCTGGGGGCGCGGACGCCGTTGAGCAATCTCCACGCCCACAGCAGGGCGGCCACTGCGGTGAGCGAGCCGTAGAGGAAGAGCTGCATCGCCGTGGCGGCGATCACGCCGACGGAGCCGTCGTGGCCGATGGCGGAGAGGCCGAGCTGGAAGGCGTACTGGAGGGTGCCGAGGTAGCCCGGCGCCGTGGGGATGAGGGTGCTCAGGCTGACCGCGCCGGTCAGCATCAGGGCGCCGCCGGGGGCGAGCGGCAGGGCGAGGGCGTACAACACGCACCACAGGGCGGCCGCCTCGCACAGCCAGATCAGCGGCGAGAGCAGAGCGGCGCCGAGGATGGCGCGGCGGCGCAGTATGCCGATCGCGCGGGCAAAGTTACCGGCGCGTTGGGCGAGGGGGCGGGGAAGCCGCGGGAGGGGGGGGCCCCGTTCCGCCAAGCCGCCGATCAGCCAGCCGCCGACCAGCAGCAGGCCGAACAGGGCGAGCCCCGCGCCGGCGGCCGACCAGAGGGGGAGTCGCTGGGCCTCGGCGCTGCCGACCAGCAGCAGCCCGCCGGCCAGGAAGAGGACGACGGTGACGCCGTCCAGGACCCGTTCGAGGACGATGGTGCCGAGCACCGTGGAGCGGGGCATGGCGAAGCGCCGCTTGGCGTAGTCGGCGCGGAACAGTTCGCCGAGGCGGGCGGGCAGCAGGTTATTGACTGCGTAGCCGAGCAGCAGGGTCTCGGCCACCGCCCCGGTGCGAATCTCGGGCTGGAGCTGGCGCAGGAGCTGCTGCCAGCGTGCCGTGCGCAGTGCCATGGCGACGAAGTAGCCGGCCACCGCCGCGGCGATCCACCCCATCTGCAACTGTCGGGCGAGGCCCTCCAGCCTCTCCCAAGACTGGCCGCGCAAGGCGAGCCAGAGGAAGAGGGCGCCGACGGCGACGCCGAAGAGGGCTTGGGTGGTGCGGCGGAGCAGGGGGCTCATCGGGCCGACGGGTCAGAAGCGGTATTTGAGCAGATAGCCGAGTGCCTTCACTCCGTCCCGCCAATTGATCTTCTTCCCCTCGTGGTAATCGCGGCCGTAGTAGGTGATGCCCACCTCGTAGATCCGCCAGCGGCGGGCCAGGGCCACCTGGGCGCTGAACTGGACCTCGAAGCCGAAGTCGTCGGCGCTGAGCGAAAGACTCTCCAGCACCTCGCGGGTGAACATCTTGTAGCACACCTCCATGTCGCTCAGGGCCTGGTTGTAGAGCACGCTGAAGAGCAGCGAGAGGAGCCGGTTGGCCATCAGGTGATGGAACTGCAGCGAGCGGTGGGGGCGGCCGTAGAAGCGCGAGCCGTAGACCACGTCGGCCAGCCGGTGCTCGGCGATCAGCGGCCACATCCGGCCCCAGTCGGCGGGGTCATACTCCAGGTCGGCGTCCTGGACCACGATCACCTCGCCGCCCGCTGCGGCGAACCCGGTGCGCAGCGCCGCCCCCTTGCCGCGGTTCTCCTCGTGGAAGAGCACCTTCAGCGAGGCCCCCGCCTGATCCGCCGCCGCCTCCGTCGCCGCGATGCCGTCGGCCGCGCCGCGCAGCTCGCGGTAGCGTCCCGCCAGCGGCTTCAGGTGTTCGCGCAGCCACTCGCGGGTGCCGTCGCCGGAGCAGTCGTCGACCAGGATCAGCTCCTTCTCCACTCCCGGCAGCGCCGCCACCACCAGCGGCAGGATACGGTGGATGGTGGCGATCTCGTTGTAGACCGGGATGACCACGGAGAGCTTCACGGGGAGGCCCCCTCTCCGATCAGTGCGGAGAAGTAGTCGATGGTTCGACGCAGCCCATGGGCGAGCTGGACGCTGGGGGTCCAGCCGAGGAGATCGCTGGCGCGGCTGATGTCCGGACGGCGTTGCGAAGGGTCGTCGTCGGGGCGTGGGTGGTTGACCAGGGGCGAGGAGGAGCCGGTCATCTCGATCACCTGCTCGGCCAGCTCACGCACCGTGAACTCCACCGGATTGCCGAGGTTGATCGGGCCGGTCACATCACTGCCGCTCTCCATCAGCCGGATGAGACCATCGATCAGGTCGTCGACGTAGCAGAAGGAGCGGCTCTGGCTGCCGTCGCCGTGGAGGGTGATCGGCTCGCCGCGCAGCGCCTGGAGGATGAAGTTGCTCACCACTCGGCCGTCGTCGGGCTGCATCCGCGGGCCGTAGGTGTTGAAGATGCGGGCGACCTTGATGCGCAGCCGGTGCTGGCGGTGGTAGTCGAAGAACAGCGTCTCGGCGCAGCGTTTGCCCTCGTCGTAGCAGGCGCGCGGGCCGATCGGGTTGACGTTGCCCCAGTACTCTTCGCGCTGGGGGTGGATCTCGGGGTCGCCGTAGACCTCGCTGGTGGAGGCCTGGAGGATCTTGGCGCCGGTGCGCTTGGCCAGGCCGAGCATGTTGATCGCGCCGTGGACGCTGGTCTTGGTGGTCTGCACCGGGTCGTGCTGGTAATGGATCGGCGACGCGGGGCAGGCGAGGTTGTAGATCTCGTCCACCTCGACGTAGAGCGGGAAGGTGACGTCGTGGCGCATCAGTTCGAAACGCGGGTCGTCCAGCAGATGGGCCACGTTGCGCCGCCGGCCGGTGAAGTAGTTGTCGACGCAAAGCACCTCGTGGCCCTGCTCGAGCAGTCTTTCGCACAGATGGGAACCGAGGAAGCCGGCGCCTCCGGTGATCAGGATTCGCTTGGGGACGATGTTCTTTTTCATGGGATGGTTGAGGGTTCCGTCGAAGCGGTGGTTTGGGAGCCCGTCGGACTACGGATGAACCGGCGTAGCAGTTCGCCGACGGCGAACAGCGCCATGCTATAGGCAAACGGCAACAGTGGCACGGAGTAGCGCGGGAAGGGGGCGCCGACCATGTGCAGGGCGGTGAAATAGAGCAGTAGCAGGCTGACCGCACGGGCGGCGAGTCGCGGGCCTGCCGCGAGCCGGCGCCCAACCGCGGGAAGCCAGACCAGCAGGGTGCCCAGGGTGCCGAGCAGCACCAGCGGCAGGTGGAGCCGCTGCATGAGGGCATGGGTCAGGCGAAACCAGTGGTTGTCGGCATAGGGCGTCTTGACCACGGGGTAGATGAAGGCGTCGCCCATCCCCTGGATGATGTCCCACGACCAGAGGGTTGCCGGTTTGCCGAGCAGGTACCATTTGAGGTGGCGGCCCGGTTCGGTGAGGAAGCGGCGCTCGATCTCGCGGAGGACGCTGGGGATGCTGGCGCCGATCTCCTGCGCGCGGGGATCGTGGCGATAGGGGAAGCCGAAGCTCTGCGGGTCGCCCCGGTACATGAAGTCGGGGTAGAGGCCGTGGTGGAGGAAGTTGATCTTCAGGCGATCGTCGGCGGCTGCGCCGAGGGAGAGCTCATTGCGGATCGGCCAGGGGGAGAAGACGATCGCGAAGCCGGCGACCAGCAGCAGGGCGGCCGCCTTGCGGCGGGCCGCAGGCAGCGAGAAATAGGCCAGTATCGCCAGCGGAGGCGCCAGAAACTGGACCGACGGGCGGGTGAGGGCCGCGGCGGCAAGGAGGGCGCCGGCGAGCAGCCACAGGTGTCGTCGCCCGGGTGCGTCGGCCGCCTTGCCGTAGAGTAGTAGGCCGGCGGCGAGCAGCAGCGAGAAGAGCGTTTCGCTGAGGATGTAGATCCCGGCGTTGACCAGATGGGGGCTGAGGGCGGTGAGCAGCGCCGCGGCCAGCGCCGCCCAGCGCGGCAGGAAGCGCCGCGAGAGGGCGTAGACGACGGCGATCAGCAGGGTGCCGAGGAGCGCCTGGACGACCTGGATGTCGACCAGATCCCGGCTGTCGAAGGGGGCGTCGAGGAACGGCGTGAGAAACAGCGGATAGCCGGGGCTGCGCAGCGCGCTGGGGGTGAGTGCGGGAGAGGCCTGCTCCACCCCCTCGGGCTGCGCGGAGTAGACGCCGTGGTGGCGAAGATTGTAGGCGAACAGGAAATAGTCGCCGGCGTCGGCGCGCAGCGGGGTGTGAACGGTGCTCTCCAGGGAGGCCTGTAGACGCAGGTCCAGGCCGACGAGCAGGATCGCCAGCAGCACGATCAGGGTGAGCCGCGTTTGGGTCGGAGTGGAATGGGTTGGCGCCATCACGCCGGCAGTCTAGCATGGGAGCGTCGCGCGCCGAGTGGATGCCGGAAACGGTGCGCATTTTTCCGGATGGGTGGTCGTTTTGTGGCAACTCGCCCCCGTTGTATCAGGATCAACCGCAGATTCACGCGGATTGGACTGGGCATTCATCTGCGAAAATCTGCGTGAATCTGCGGTTCATTCAGAGGGTGAGTGGTTTCGTCGTTTTTTTTCTCGGGGGAGGTGCCTGTGGTGGCTGAACGAGCGGAGGGGGCGGTGGCGCAATTGAGCGTGATCCTGCCGGCAAAGAATGAGGCGCGGGGGTTGGCCGAGGTGTTGCCTCGCCTGCGTGAGCTCTACCCCGAGGCGCAGGTGATCGTGGTCGATGACGGTTCCGACGACGACACCGCGGAGGTGGCACGGCGGTACGGGGCGGAGGTGGTCTCCCACCCCTACGGCATGGGCAACGGCGCCGCGGTGAAAAACGGCGCGCGTGCTGCGCGCGGTGAACGGCTGCTGTTCATGGACGCGGACGGGCAGCATCGCCCGGAGGAGATCGCCCGTCTGCTGGCGAAGTACGATGAGGGGTATCGGATGGTGGTGGGCGCCCGTGCGGCGACGGCCCAGGCGAGCCTCGGACGCAGCTTGGCCAACCGTCTCTACAATCGCCTCGCCAGTTGGATGGTGGGGCATCCGGTGGCCGATCTCACCTCGGGGATGCGGCTGGTGAGCGCCCGCCACTTCCGCGAATTCCTCCACCTCCTGCCCAACGGTTTCTCCTATCCGACCACCTGCACCATGGCGTTCTTCCGCGCCGGTTATCCGGTGGCCTATCTGCCGGTGGCGGTGGAGCAGCGGATCGGCAAGAGCCACATCCGCATCTTGCGCGACGGGACCCGTTTCCTGCTCATCATCTTCAAGATCGGCAGCCTCTATTCGCCGCTCAAGCTCTTCTTCCCCGTCAGTTTCGGACTCTTTTCCGCAGGGCTCAGCTACTACATCTATACCTATCTGACCTCCGGTCGTTTTACCAACATGGGGGCGTTGCTGTTCATCGTCTCCATCGTGGTGTTCATGATCGGGCTGGTCTCCGAGCAGATCACCGCGCTGATGTACCGGAAGGATTGAAAATGGCATGGAAATCGCATGAATATTCGCATGAATTCGGCCACAACAAATAATTCAGGCAGGGGAGGAGAGGTGATGAGCGGCATGCAGCGTGGTTTTACTCTTATCGAGCTGATGATCGTGGTGGCCATAATCGGCATCCTGGCCGCCATCGCGATTCCGGCCTATCAGGACTACACCATTCGCACCCAGGTCACCGAGGGGCTCGGTCTCGCCTCGGACGTGAAGGGGAGTTTCATCGAGTTCTGGACCGGTCGCGGGCGCCTGCCGAGCAGCAATGCGTCGGCGGGCCTGGCGCAGGCGACCAGTTACACCGGCAACTACGTCTCCGAGATCGGTGTCGCCAACGGCTCGATCAACGTCACTTTCGGCAACAAGGTGAACCAGAAGGTCAGCGGCAAGATCGTCTCGATTCGCGCGGGCACCAACTCCGCCGGCCAGATCGTCTGGCTCTGCGGTCACGCCACCAACGCCTCGGTGACCGATAACGGCACCGATGTGACCGATATTGACAACAAGTACCTGCCTTCCGCCTGTCGCCAGTAGCCGTCGGCGGAGAGCGGGTTCGGTGGTCGTTGAGCGGGGAGGGGGTGGGTCGCTGCGGGTGCTGTTCGTCTCGCGCGCCCACCCTCCGGTGGTGGGTGGAATCGAGAACCACAACCGTGCCCTGCTCCACCATCTGCGCGGCGTGGCCGAGGTGCACGCCATCGTCAATCGGGGCGGCAAGCGCCTGCTCCCGCTGTTCCTGCCGTGGGCGGTGCTGCGGGCGTTGTGGACGGCGCCCCGCGTCGATGTCGTCCTGCTCGGCGACGGGGTCTCCGCCGTCGTGGGGTGGGCGGTCAAGCGCCTTTTTCCGCACAAGCCGGTGGTCTGCGTGCTCCACGGGCTGGATCTCACCTATCCGCATCCCTTCTATCAGCGTTGGTGGGTCGGCCTCTTTTTCCGCTCCGTCGATCGTTTCATCGCGGTCAGTCGGGCCACGGCCGCCAGTGCTGTGTCCTTCCACCTTCCCGTCGAGCAGGTGGTTGCGATCCCCAATGGTATCGATGTCGAGTCGCCCCCGCCGGCTTGCCCTCGCGCGGAGCTGGCCGAATGGCTGGGGGAGCGGATCGAGGGGCGGACGGTCCTGTTGACGCTTGGGCGGTTGGTGGAGCGCAAGGGTGTTGCCTGGTTCATGGAGCGTGTGGTGCCCCGATTGGACCGGCGGGTGCTCTATCTGGTCGCCGGAGAGGGGCCGCAGCGGGCGCGGCTGGAGGCACTCCTTCGGCAACCGGGTGTGGGTGAGCGGGTGCGGCTGCTCGGTGCGGTGGACGAGCGGGCGAAGGCGGTGTTAATGGGCGGTAGCGATCTCTTCATCCAACCCAACGTGCGGGTACCCGGAGACATGGAGGGGTTCGGCATCACCGTGCTGGAGGCGGGGCTCCACGGGTTGCCGGTGGTGGCCGCCGATCTGGAGGGGTTGCGCGATTCGGTGATCGAGGGGGGCAACGGGTGGCGCCTGCCGAGCGGGGATGCCGATGCGTTCGTGCGGCGCGTGGGCGAGTTGGCCGCCGAGGACGCCGAGGCGGTTGCCGAGCGTCGTCAGCGGGCCTGCGAGACGGTGCGCGCCCACTTCTCCTGGGGGCGCTTGGTTGGACGCTATGCCGAGGTGCTGCGTGAGGTGTCGGGGTGCGCGGGTCGCTGATGCAGGCGGTTCGCACGCCCCGTGACACCCATGCCGCGGAGCGGTTGCCCGCGGCGCGGGAGTGGCGTGAGTTGGTCGCGGTCACGGTGACCTACCAGCCGGACGTGGCGCTGTTGCGCGCCCAGTTTGCGTCCCTGCCGCCGGACTGCGGCAAGGTGTTGGTGGACAACGCCTCCGCGCCCGCGCTCCGCGAGGCGCTGATGGAGTTGGCGGAGTCGGCGGAGTCGGTGCCGAATCTGTCGCTGGTGGTCAACTCCGCCAATCGGGGGCTGGCGGCGGCCATCAACCAGGGCGTCGCGGCGGGACGGGTGCGTTTCCCGCAGGCGCGCTATTGTCTGCTGCTCGACCAGGACAGTGAACCGGAGTCCGGCAGCCTCGAAGCCCTCGTCGAGGCCCTGGAGGGTCTGCAGCTGCGGGGCGAGCCGGTGGCGGCCGTCGGGCCGCTGCTGCGCGACGCGCAGACGGGTCTCACCCACGGCTTTCATCAATCCACCGGGTGGCGTTGGCGACGCCTCTACCCCGAGCCGGGTTCGCCTACATTGGTGCCCTGCACCAATCTGAACGGCAGTGGCACCTTGGTCCCCTTGGCGCGCTTCCTCCAATTGGGTGGGCTCGACGAGGGGTTGTTCATCGACCACGTGGACACCGAGTGGGCGTTCCGCGCCCTCTCCCGGGGATACACGCTGTGGGGGGTGCCCGGCGCGCTGTTCACCCACCGTATGGGGCAGGAGAGCCTGCGCTACTGGCTGTTCGGCTGGCGGGTCTGGCCGGCCCGCTCGGCGCTGCGCCACCGCTACCTCTTCCGTAATGCGCTGTGGTTGATGCGCCGCCCCTATGTGCCCGGGGTGTGGAAGTTCTGGGCGATGGTCAAGCTGGCCCTCACCTTCACTGTCCATGCGCTGTTCGATCCCCGCCGGGGGGAGCAGGTGCGGGCCATGCTGCAAGGCTTGGGGCAGGGCCTGCGCGGGGGGTCAGATCCCCGTTGAGCGCACGCGTGCCAAGAGATTTCTGGCCACCGACCTCGCCCAGGCGCGGCCCTCCAGGGCGAACGCCGAGAGCAGCCTGAAGGGGTGCCTCAGGGCGTTTTCCGCGAGGGCGGCGAGTGGGTCGGCCATCAGGGCGAGGCGGATGCCCTCCACCTCCACCCGCTTCTCCAGGGCCTGTCGCACCGCCGCGTCGGCGTCCACCCAACGGGCATCGGTCAGCCGCTGCCGGAGCACGTGGAACTGGATCAGCCGCCGTTTCCGGTTGGCCGCCAGCATCTCGGCCAGGGATCGCTGGTAGGCCATCTGGGCGCTGATCCCGATGTCCACACGGTAGAGGACGAGGGGTTCGGGATCGTAGACCAGTCCATCCACCAGTGCGGCGCGGAACCCCCACACCAGATCTTCCCAGACGTGGGGTTCGCGGATCGTCTCGAAGCGCTCCAGCAGGCTGCGGGAGAAGGCGGCCGAGGCGCCGATGTAGATCCCCTCGGCCAGGGCGATCTCCCGCAAGGACATGGAGCGGCGTTCGGTCGGGGGGCGATTCACCCCCAGTAGCCTTCCCTCCCGGTCGATGCACTGCACGTCGCCGTGGATCAGCAGTGGGCGTCGTCCCGCACGGAGATAGAGCTCCACCATGCGCTGGGTGCGCAGAGGCCGCGAGACGTCGTCGCCCGAGCCGCCGAGGATCAGCTCGCCGCGGGAGAGGGAGAAGACCCGGTTCGAGTGGGCGATCAGGCCGAGGTTCCGCTCGTTGCGCAGCAGGCGGACCTGATGGGGGCCGCGATAGGCCTCGACGATCTCCCGCGCGATGTCGTAGGTCCGGTCGGGCGAGCAGTCGTCGGAGATGATGATCTCCAGCGGTGAGTAGGTCTGTGCCAGGGCGCTACGGACCGCCTCGGCGATGTAGCGCTCGTGGTTGTAGGTGGTGAGGATGAGCGTCACCAGCGGGGCGGACGGGGGAGCGGACGGGGTGGGAGTCATCGCAGTCGGCGGATATGGCGGTAGAGGATGGGGAGCACGGCGGCCAGGTGCAGGGTGCTGGTGGCGACGTAGGCGTAGCAGGCTCCGATCAGGCCGAAACGGTCGATCAGTGCGGCACCGGCGGCGACGAACAGCGCCGAGAAGATCACGTCGCCGAGGATCACCCAGAGGACCATGGAGTGGGCCAGCATCAGGTAACCGCAGACCCAGATCAGCATCTTCAGCACGTCCCCCACCAGTTGGGGCGCGATGATCTCGCCGATGGCGGCGAACTTGGGGGAGAAGAGCAGCGGCACCACCCAGTGGATGTTGAGGTAGATCAGCAGCCCCAGGGCGGGTACGGTGGCGAGGACGAAGCGCAGGCCCTTGTGGAACTCCCGCCGCGTCGGCTCCGCGCCGGTGGCGCTGGCGAACTTGGGCAGGAAATAGATCCCCAGGGGTATGGTGACGAACATCAGGTAGGTGTCCGAGATGCGCAGCACCGCCTCCCAGATCCCCGCCGCGTCGGCGGAGAGACGGTCGGTGATGATGCCGCGCATCACGATCTGGATCAGCGGCACCAGCAGCGCGCCGACCAGGGTCATGGCGGAGAACTGGAACAGCGGGCGCAGATGCCGGCCCATCTCCGCGCGGAACGGCAGGGTCAGTGGCAGTAGCCGCCGTAGCGGGGGGAGCGCGGTGACCGCCACGCTGAGGGTGTGGCCGATGATCAGCCCGGCCAGCGCACCGGCCAGGCCGTGCAGCCAGGCGCCGGCGATGATCATGCCGGCGACGCTGATCGTCTGTAGGGCATTCAAGCCGGAGAGGACGCCGACCAGGGCGCGGCCGTTGATCGCGGCACGGAAGGTCATGCCGTAGCTCAGCAACGGGAGGGCGGCGGCCAGGGCGACGAGGTGGCCGGCATAGTCAACGCTGCCGAAGAGGTGCGCGGAGAGCGGGCGCGACCAGACGAGGGTCAGCGCCGCGCCCAGCAGCGAGGCGACGGCGAGGACGCGCAGCGCCGCCTGCAGCACCCGGGCGGTGTCGGCTTCGTCGTCGTGGCGTTCCGCCAGGAGCTTGGTGACCCCGTTGGAGAGGCCGCCGCTGCCGCTGGTCATGGCGATGGCGATGGCGTTCTGCATCTGGCCGAGGGCGGCCAGGCCGCTGGGGCCGAGCTCGAGGGCGACCACCTTGTTGATGAGCAGCGCGGCGCCGATCTTCAGGGTGGTGGTGGCCGAGGTCAGCAGAAAGGTGCGCTTGAGGGTCAGCTGGAGTGCCATGTCCGCCCGTGGTGTGCGCTGGCCCGCATTCTCGAGATATGCGGGCTAGTCGTCATCGGTGAGCCGCAGGGTGTGGGACTGGGCGTTGCCTTGCGCCCGCTCCACCTGGCGTTCCAGGAGGCGGTCGGTCCAGTCGGCGGGCAGCGGGCCTTGGGGGGCCGTGTAGCGGATTGTCGAGCCCGGCAGACGGCCCAAGGCGGGCGGGCCCATCGCGGTGATGTACTCCCACGACTTGTCGCGGGAGGCCAGCGCCCAGGGGTCGTCGCGCGCCATGCCGGCATCCTCCACCGCGCGGCAGACGATGGAGAGCCCGCCGGTACGGCGCGGCGTCTCCGCCGGGTGCCGGTAGTAGTGCCAGTCGATCGGTTCCAGGCAGAAATAGCGCAGCATGTAGTCCAGCATCGGGGCGGAGAGGTACCAGAAGGTGTTGGCCTCCTCCTGGAACCGGCCATGGGCGTTGAACTCCATGATGCAACCGGGGTCCTCGACGATGTTGGTGGAGACGATCATCAAGCCGCCCTCGCGCAGGGCCGGGCGAACCCCGGCCAGCACATGGAAGGGCGAGTAGACGTGATAGAGCAGGCCCGACAGGTTGATCAGGTCGAAGCCCTTGCCCAGGTCGGCGCCGAGTTTCCGCGCCACGTGGTGCAGGGTGCCGATCTGGCGGAAGGCGAAGCGCACGTGGTGGTAGTGCTGCACCGCCAGTAACTTGCGGTAGCAGTGGTAGATGGCGTCGGTGGCGACCACCCGGCGAGCCCCCTTGCGGCTCATCAAGGTCGGGATCACCCCCTCCATGGAACCGACGTCGAGGCACTCCATCCCCTCCAGCTCCGCGTTGGCCAGCAGCATGCGGGGGAGGAAGGGGGTCTCCGCGGGGTAGATCCCCTCGGTGACGCAGTCCTCCATCAGCTCGATCGAGTAGTACCACCACTGGCGCATCCATTCGCTCGCCGCGAGTGCCTCCCGTGTTTGCGGATAGCCCGCGAGGCGTGAGCGCAGATAGCTTGGGGCCTGGACGGCGAGGCGTTGCCACAGCGAAGGCTGAAGCAGCTGGTAGACCACGTTGTGCTTGATGCGCGGGTCGGCGCTGAGGCGATTGCGTAGGGTCATGGTCCGATCGGTGGCAGGTTGTCGGGGGCGTGGTCAGGTGAAGGCCCGTTCCACCGCGCCGACCTGCTCCTCAGTCATCTGCGGCCCGAGGGGCAGGCTGAGGACCTCGGCGGCCAGGCGGTTGGCGACGGGGAAGGCGGAGGCGGCCAGCCCCAGGTGGGTGTAGGCCTGCTGCCGGTGGGGCGGGAGCGGGTAGTGGATGAGGGTGGCGATGCCGGCCTCCGCCAGACGGGCCTGCAGGGCGTTGCGCTCGGGGTGGCGTACCACGAAGAGGTGCCAGACGGATTCGCTATCGGCAGGCGCCTGTGGCCGCGCCAGGGCGGCGATGGCGGGGAGCTCCAGGTAGCGCCGGGCGATCGCCCGGCGGCGCTCGTTCCAGGCGTCGAGGTGGCGCAACTTGACGCGCAGCACGGCCGCCTGTACCGGGTCCAGGCGGCTGTTGTAGCCCAGCGCTTCGTTGAAGTACTTCTCGCGGGAGCCGTAGTTGCGCAGCACGCGCAGACGCTCGGCCAGTTCGGGGTGGTCGGTGGTGACTGCGCCGGCGTCGCCCAGCGCCCCCAGGTTCTTGCCCGGATAGAAGCTCCACGCCGCGGCGTCGCCATGGCCGCCGATACGCCGCCCCCGGTAGCGGGCGCCGTGGGCCTGGGCGGCGTCCTCCAGCACCTTCAGACCGTGCCGCTCGGCGATCGCCAGGATCGGCTCCAGCTCCGCCGGGTGGCCGTAGAGGTGCACCGGCAGGATCACCCGGGTGCGCGGGCCGATCGCCGCCTCGATCCGTTGTGGGTCGAGGGTGTGGCTGCCCTCGGCCGGCTCCACCGGGATCGGGGTGGCGCCGCACTGGCTCACCGCCAGCCAGGTGGCGATGAAGGTGTTGGCGGGGACGATGACCTCGTCGCCGGGCTCCACGCCGAGGGCGAGCAGGGCCAGACGGAGGGCGTCGAGGCCGTTGGCCACGCCCACGGCGTGGCCGGTCTCGCAGTAGGCCGCGAACTCGGCCTCGAAGGCCTCCACCTCTGGGCCGAGGATGTAGGCGCCGCGGTCGAGCACGGCGAGGATCGCGGCGTCGATCTCGGCGCGCAGCTCGCGGTAGCCGGCACGCAGGTCGAGGAACGGGACCTGCATTAGTGTACTGCCCCGCAATTAATGGCCCTTTCAGCGAGCGGCCAAGCGGTCAGCCGCAAGGCGCGGGCTCGCCGGGGCAGCCGCCCTGCCTCAAGAGACCGCAAGGCTTGCCGCGTCCTGCTCACGCCCCTCCCCGACGTCCCTGTCGGGGACGCGGCGGATGGCCGCTTGGCCACTCGCCCGCAGGGCGCCCCCCAGAGACGCCAGGCCGGCGTTGCGGCGCTTGCCAAGGGGTTGCCATTGGCCGCGCACCGCGCCTTGCCCTGGCGTCTCTGGGGGGCGCTGAAAGGGCCATTAATTGCGGGGCAGTACACTAGCTCAGGCCCCGCTCGCTCAGGAACTGGTCGTGGTCGCGGATGTAGTCGGACTCGTCGTAGTGGCGCGAGGCGAGCACCATGCACACCGAGCCGGAGGAGAAGTTGTCGAGGAAGCGCCACATCATCGGGCAGACGTAGAGCCCGAAGTAGGAGCGGTTGAGGTGGAAGCGCTTGCTCTCGCTGCCGTCGCTGAGCACCACGTCGAAGCTGCCCGACATCGCGACGATGAACTGGTGCAGGCTGCGGTGGGCGTGGGCGCCACGTTCGGCGCCCCCCGGCACGTCATACAGGTAGTAGACCCGCTGGATGTCGAAGGGGATCTGGACGCCGCCTTCGATGAAGGTGAGGTTCCCCCGGCGGTCGTGGATCTTCGGCAGTTCGATGATCCGGCAATCTTTGATCGACATGTGTTGGCTCCTTTGATCCCCGTCGACTCCCGCGTTTCGGCGAGTCTGGAAGTAGGTCAACCGCGGGTGACCTCGCGTCGGCCCTGTTCCATTTTCACCGAGGCCGAGACGTCGAAAAAGCGGTGCATCCCATGATCCATGCAGGTGGTGCAGAAGCCGTTGCCGTCGCGGTGGGCGAGCAGCTCCTCCAGCGGAGTGTCCAGATAGCTGGGATCGAGCACCGGTTCCATCAGGTTGCTGCAGTGCACCACCGAGGTGTTCCAGCGCACGGTAGGGAATACCTTCATCATGAAGCAGATGCGCTCCTTGTTGGCCTGGGCGTATGCGAGCTGCTCGGCGATCGGGTAGTAGAGCATCTCGTTGGCGCGCAGCATCTCCTCGGGGATCACCTCGCCGTAGATCACGTGACGCAGCACCCGTTCCGGGAAGATCTGCGCCAGCACCGGCAGGAACTGGAAGCCGAGTTCGCGGGCCAGCGCCTCAACCTCGTCGTAGTCGCGCTCCATGTTGTGCTTGTAGAGGTGGTAGGTGATGCGCACCACGGTCTCGACGCCGTGCTTGTCGAGGTATTCGCGCAGCTTGAAGAGGTTTGTGCGGAACTTCTCCCATTTGCCCCCGGTGCGGGTGAGGCCGAAGTTCTCGCCGACACCGGAGCAGGGCACCACCAGCACGTCCGGTCCCGCCGCCACCACCGGTTCCAGGTGTCGGGCGTCGGTGAGGTTGGTGGAGATCTCGGTGGCGACCCCATATTCGGCGCTGATGCGCAGGATTTCGGGCAGCTCCAGGTTGACCAGCGGCTCGCCCCACAGATAGAGGTAGACGGAGTTGATGAACGGGATCTCCTCGCTCATCTTGCCCAGCACCTGGCGATAGGTGGCGGCGGACATCAGCCCCCCCGCCTTGTTGGCGTCGGGCAGGCCCATGTTGCAGGAGATGCAGTGCAGGTTGCAGATGCCGGCGACCTCGATGGTCGGCAGGTAGTCGCACAGGTCGGTGGAGGTCATGTAGCCGCGGTTGCGCTCCAGGCCGTGGCGCTCGCACAGCTCGATGGCCCAGCGCCGGGTCTCACGGTGCTTGGCGGTGATCAGCACGAAGGCGTCGCTCAGCTCGCCCTGGAAGAAGGTGTCGGGCGGGATCACCGGCTTGCCCCGTTTCATCCCGTCCTTGAACGGCCGGGAGTCGATGAATCCCCCCACGTCGAGGCCGAGGCGGGTGAAGCGCCGCAGGAAGCCGATCCCCTCGAGGTTCACCGAGAAGATGTAGACGGTCTTGCCCTCCACCCGTGGCCGGAAGTCCTCGGGAGTGACGAACGGGATGGGTTTCCGCTCCACCGGCGCCGGTTTGCGGTGGAAGTGGAGGGGGGCTTCAACGGTGGTCATGTTCACGCTCCGAAAGGGGGACGGCCGGGTGGCGGCGTCGCAGGACATCCAGGTCGAGACGGTGCAGGCCGTGGCGTTGGCAGCGCCGGCACTGCTCGGCGCGATGGCGGCGTTGCAGCAGTTCTTCCCAACCGATGGCCAAATAATCATCGGCGAGCACCGGCCCCCGGTACAGGTGACACAAGACGACCGGACGGTTTGGTCGGATGATCGGGAAGATCCGCTGCGACAGGCAGGGGAGCTCGGCGTCGGCGGCGCTCTGGGCCAGCGCCCGCTCCAGGTCCCACGGCAGCCGCTCGGCCTGGCGCAGCACCTCGGCGGAGAGGACGCCGCTCTCGGCGTAGGCGAGGAGGTAGTCGTAGGGCATGACGTAGGGGGTGTGCAGCGCGAGGCCGATGCCGCTGCCGTCGAGTCTTTCCCGCCAACGCCGCGCGAGATCCGGCGGGTCCTCGCGCGACGGGTAGAGGCGGAGTCGGCAGGTGGTCTCCGGCGCCTGCGCCAGGGCCTCCCGCAACTGCTCCAGGCGCGCGGCGAAAGCGGGTCGGGTGGCCGCCTCGCCCCCTTCGAGCGTCACCTCGAAACGGCTGGGTCCCGCCGCCAGCACCGGTCCCAGCGGGGCCTCTCCGGTGAGGCGGGTGACCACGGAGCAGGGGGCGACCCGCTCGGCCCGGCGGATGATATCCGGCAGCTCCGGGTGGAGCAGGGGGTCGCCCTCGGCGGAGAGTTCGATATGGCTGAGCAGGGGCAGATCGGCGTCCAGCTTGGCGACCACGCGGGCGAAGTCGTCCGGGTCCATGCGCTCCCCCGCGGGCGAGGGGGATACGATCTCCACGATGGCGTGGGGGCGCGGGATCGCCAGGTGGGTCAGGAAGTCGCTCTCCCGGCGCAGCCCGGCCGCCGCGCATTTCGCCTCTGCCTCGCGGCGGTAGGCGGCGGCGGCGATGACGATGAACGGGGCGGGGCCGCCGCTCAGGGCTTCGGCGGCGGGGAACACCGGCCGGCCGCGGCAGCGGGCGCCCGGCTGTGGCCGGTCGTGGAGGAAGCCTTTCGGGGAGAGCCCCATCTTCTGCAGGCTGACCGCCACGTCCTCGGCCAGCTCGCCGCGGCCCCAGATCAGCAGCTCGCGCCGGCCGATCCGTTCGCGCAGCGCCTCCGCGGGGAGGCCTTGCCGTGTGGTGAGGGGGGGCATGGGGTCGCGGCTCAGGCCCGCGATGCGAGGATCGTCGCGACGGCGTCCAGGTCGATGGTGCCCTGCTCGCCCAGGTTCTTGAAGTCGCGGGCGGCGAGGTGGGCGCGGACCCGTTCCGCCACCGCCTCGCCGTCGAGGCCGATGGCCGAAAAGCGGATCGGCAGGCCGAGGCGCTCGAAGAAGGACTCGGTCTGTTCGATGGCGGCCGGCGCCACCGCCTCGTCCGGGCCGGAGAGTCCCCAGATGCGGCGGCCGTACTGCGCAAGCCTTGCCATCTTGGCGGCGAGCTGGTGGCGGTAGACCCCGCCGAGCACGATGGAGAGGGTCTGCGCGTGGGGCAGGTCGTAGAGGGCGGTCAGCTCGTGGCCGATGGCGTGGGTGGCCCAGTCGACGGGCACGCCGCGGCTGATCAGGCCGTTCACCGCCTGGGCGCCGCACCACATGGCGGCGGCGCGCAGGTCGTAGTCGTCCGGCCGTCCCAGCAGCGGCTCGGCGATCTCCGCCACGGTGGCGAGGATCGCCTCGGCCTGGCGCTCCTGCAGCGGTGCCGCCGCCGGGTAGGTGGCGTACTGCTCCAGCGCGTGGACGAACATGTCGGCCAGGCCCATGGCGGTGCGCTCGGCGGGGATGGTCAGGGTCGTCTCCGGGTCGAGCACGCTGAAGCGGGGGTAGAGGCTCAGGGCACAGTAGGAGAGCTTGCTGTGGAGTGCGCGGCGGCTCAGCACGAAGGCGTTGTTACCCTCGGAGCCGGTGGCGGGCACGGTCTGAATGCAACCCACCGGCAGCACCCGCGCCGGCGCGGCGGCCTCGCCGGTGATGATACGCCAGGGCTCGTCGCCGTCGAAGTGGGTGGCCAGGGCGATGAACTTGGCGGCGTCGATCACCGAGCCGCCGCCCACCGCGAGGATGAAGTCGACCTGCTCCCGGCGGGCGACGTCGATCGCCTCCAGGCAGATCTCGTACTCCGGGTTGGGCTCGATGCCGCCGAACTCCACCAGCGAGATCTCGCCGATGGCCTGGCGCACCTGGTCGTAGACGCCGTGGCGGTGGATCGAGCCGCGGCCGTAGAGGAGCAGGATCCGTCGGACGTCGGTCAGCTCGGCGCCGATGCGGCCGATCATGCCGCGGCCGAAGAGGATCTTGGTAGGGTTGTAGCTGTAGAAGTTGTTCATCGGGGTAGGTTGCCTGATCGTCGTCGCCGCACCCGGTTCAGGCACGGGTGAAGTATATCACCGTCTCTTCCCAGCCCTCGGTGTAGTGGCGCAGGCGCAGCTGGTAATCCCCCTGTACGGAGAGCACCTGCTCGGGCACGTCGATGAAGTCCTTGGGGTGGTGATAGACGCAGATGGCCAGCGCCGGATGGTGGTCGCGGATGAGTCGCCGGGAGCCCGCCAGCGCCTTGGGTTCGAACCCTTCGAGGTCGAACTTGATGAAGTCGGCGCGCTCGATGGTCTCGTCAAGCGCCACTACCTCCACCTCCTCGCCGCCCTCCGCGGCGATGCGCGAGGCGTTGGCGGCGGAGGCGTCGAAGGCGAGGCGTTGCCGCCGCTCCCCCAGGGCGTTGGGGTGGAAGGCGACGTCGCGATGGTCGGCCAGTCGGGCGCGGGCCGCCGTCATCGAGCCGGGGTTGGGTTCGAACAGGTGGACCCCGGCATAGTCCGGATAGTGGCGGCAGAAGAGCTCCGTGGTCTCCCCCCGGTAGGCGCCGCCGTCGACGAAGACCGGGGCGGCGGGCAGGCCCAGGGGCAGGTCGAAGTACTGCTCCGGGTCGCGCAGGCGATAGCCCGCGGTGAAGGAGGGGTCGCCGGTCAGGCGGTAGAGCAGGACGTCGCGGCAGGTGCGGCGGGAGTCGGCGTCGGCGAAGCGCTCGAGGAGTGCGCTGAAGGCGCTCTCGTGGCCGCGCAGCACCGCCTCGGCCTCGGCGCAGAAGGGGAGTGGCGGGCAGCGCTGCGGGGCCTGGCGGGTGAGGTCGGCGTAGTGCAGCACCTGCGGCTGGGCCGGCAGGCTGGCGAGGCGTTCCAGCGCTTGGTGCGGGCGACGGTGCAGCACCGCATTGATCACCGCGGCGCCCGCCGGGAGGTCGTGGCCGGGGAGCACCGGCAGCCCGTGCCAGTGGGGCGTTTGCGCGGCGAAATCGTCGATCACGCCGGCCAGTGGGAGGTGTTGGGCGATGAACGCGCTGTGCGGATTGCGCCCCAGCACGAAACAGGGCAGCTCGCCGTCGAGCACGGCCGCGGCCAACGCCCGGGCCGGGCCGGATAGGCTCGCCCGCCACGCCTCCAGGGCGTCGATCAGCCCGGTCTCCGCTGACCCGCTCATCGAGCGTCCAGCTCCACCGCCGAACCGCCTGCAGCGGCGCGCGCCATGGCGTCGAGCAGGCGCAGGCCGTCGTGGGCCAGGCCCGAGCCGGCGACGTCCGCCGACTGCCATGGCTCCCCGGCGTGGAAACGGTCCAGTGCCTCGTGGAGGTCGACGTACAGGTTGGCGAAGGCCTCGATGTAGCCCGCCGGATGGCCGGCCTTGAAGCGGGTGTAGCGCGGCTGGTTGCAGACCAGGACGGCGGCCCCGCGGTCGAGGGTCTCGATGCGGCCGTCGGCATGGGCCAGGCGGATCGTCTCCGGGTTGACCTGCTCCCACTCGGCGCTGGCGTCGCTGCCGAAGATGCGGATCTTCAGGCCGTTGCGGTAGCCGAGCATGGACTTGCCGAAGTAGAAGTCGCCGAAGATGCCGTTTTCGTACTCCACCGCTGCGCTGACGAAATCGACGATTTCGGTGAAGTTGCCGTAGGAGCTGTGGAAGCCCGTCACCCGCCGGGGGCGCGCCCCGGTCAGGTAGTCGGCGATCTGGTGCAGGTGCACCCCGAGGTCGAGGTAGACGGTGGGCACCGGGCCATCCTGCAGGCGCCACGCCTGGGGGATCAGCGGATTGCCCTCCGCGCCGCGGCGGATGAAGCCCTCCTGGGGCATCTCGGCGACGAAGTGGAGGATGCGGCCCAGTCGTCCCGCCTGGATCAGGGCGCGCAGCTCGCGCAGGGCGGGGTAGCCGGTGTAGTTGTAGGTCACCGCGAGGAAGCCGCCGCTACGCGCCTCCGCCTGGCGGATCGCGGCAACCTCGTCGAGATTGCTGGCCAGCGCCTTTTCGCAGATCACCGGGATGCCGGCCTCCAGCGCGGCGACCACCGGCGGGACATGGGCGGTGGTCGGCGTCAGCACGATCACCGCGTCGAGGGCGTCCGCCTCCCGCTCGATCAGGGTGGCGGCGCGCGCGTAGGTGCGCTCCGCCGGGACGCCGTAGCGGTGCGCGCTTGCGGCATTGGTGGTGGGGTCGCGGCTGAAGCTGCCGGCCACCAGCTCATAGAGACCGTCGAGGTGCAGCGCGTTGAAATGGGCGCCGCCCACCGCGGAGTTGATCCCGCCACCGATGAAGGCCACCTTCAGTGGGGGGGCGGGGGCCGGTGGGGCGTGGTCGTCGGTCAGCGGCACGTCTGCTCTCCCGTGTTCAGGGACAGGTAGTCCTGCAGGGCAGGGGTGATCTCGAACAGGCGTCCCGTCTCCTCAAAGCGGGCGAACAGGATGGCGAACTTGTCGTAAGGCGCGCCGCGCACCTGGCTGCCGCTCTCGCGCAGGGGATAGTAGCGGACCTCCGCGGCCGGCAGGCGCTGGCTGAACGACCAGATGACGGCGTCCGTGGGCAGCGAGAGGGTGTGTCGTGCCCAGGGGATGGCGGTCTGCTCGGGAAACGCCATCGGTTGGCCGAGGAAGGGGCGCAGGTAGTTCTCGATGTAGGGCACGCCGGTGGAGAGGGAAACCAGATGGGAGTAGAGGTCTCCGGGGCAGCGCCGCATGCACTCGATGAGGAAGAACTCGTCGCCGCGCACCATGAACTGGGTGTGCAGCAGGCCGTCGGTCAAGTCCAGCGTTGTGGCGAGGTGGTCGATGCTCTCGCGCACCCGTCGACGTAGCGCCGCTCCCAGTCGGGAGGGGGCGTTGGAGCAGTTCACCTGATAGGGGTAGACCGTGCAGAACTCGTCGACGAAGACCTCCGCCGCGACGGCTTGGCCGCGCAGGAAGGCGGAGTGGCTGTGCAGGGCGCCGTCGATGAACTCCTCCACCACGGCTTCGGCGCGGCGCGAGACCCGGCGGGCCTCTGTAATGGCCTCCGGCAGGCCCGCCGGGTCATCCAGTTTCACGCACCCCCGGCCGCTGAAGCTGTCCGTTGGTTTGACCAGCACCGGGTAGCGCAGATCGGAGAGCGTTGCGGCGTCCGCCGGCCTCGCCCGGGGCACGGGGAGCCCCTCGCGCTGCGCGAAGGCGCGGAAGGCGGCCTTGTCGTGGAGGGTGGTGGTCGCTTCCGGCCGGTCGAAGCCGGGGAGGCCGAGGGCGGTGGCGGCGGTGGCGGCGGAGAGATAGGCGTAGTCGTTGCAGCTCGGGCATAGGGCGGAAAAGCCTTCGCTGCGCACCAGCTCGAGGAGGGCGTGAGGGTCGGAATAGTCGATCGGGAAGTAGCGGTCGGCCCAGGCGACGCAAGGGTCGTTCGGCGCGGCGCCGCAAACCGCCACCTGCCGCCCCATCGCCTTGAGGGCATGGAGCAGCGGCGCGGCGCTGAAACTGGTGCCTACGAGCAGGATGGGAGGCGTGGCAGACAAACGTTGGTCTCTGGCGGATTTATCCAGGGGGGTGTTTACCGTAGCCGCAAAAGAGCCGAAATGCCAACCGCCGAAACCCGGGATTCGACCTTTCCCACCGCGCCAACCCCTCCGGCGACGGTTTCGCCGAACGATGCGTGCCGATCGCCCGGGGGCCGCTGTACAGGTGGGGGGATATCCTGGATACTTCAAGGCCCTAGGCGCGCTGTGCCCCGAACTCGGGTGGCAGAATTATGGCGGAAAAAGAGAAGAAACAAGACACCTTCCTCTGGGAGGGGACCAACAAGCAGGGCAAGCGGGTCAAGGGCGAGATGCCCGGGGCTGGCGATGCGCTGGTGAAGGCTGCCCTGCGCCGCCAGGGGATCACCCCGCTGAAGGTGAAGAAGAAGCCGAAGGCGCTGTTCGGTGGCGGCGGGAAGAAGATCACCCCCGGTGAGATCGCCATCTTTGCTCGTCAGATGGCAACCATGATGAGTTCCGGCGTGCCGCTGATCCAGGCCTTCGACATCGTCGGGCGGGGTCATGAGAACCCGTCGATGGAGAAGCTGATCATGGACATCAAGTCGGAGGTGGAGGGGGGCGCGGCGCTGGGCGATGCGCTGGCCAAGCACCCTTTCTACTTCGACGATCTGTTCGTCAACCTGGTCAACGCCGGTGAGGCCTCCGGCGCCCTGGAGACGATGCTCGACAAGATCGCCACCTACAAGGAGAAGTCGGAGAGCCTCAAGGGGAAGATCAAGAAGGCGCTGTTCTATCCGATCGCGGTGGTGGTGGTGGCCTTCATCGTTTCGGCGATCCTGCTGATCTTCGTGGTGCCCCAGTTCCAGGAGCTTTTCAACGGCTTCGGCGCCGAGCTGCCCGCCTTTACCCAGATGGTGATCAACCTTTCGGTGGTGTTCCAGGAGTGGTGGTGGGCGATCTTCGGCGGCGTCGGCGGGGTGGTCTACGTGTTCATGGAGACCAAGAAGCGCTCGCGCAAGTTCCGCGAGATCCTCGACCGGATCGCGTTGCGCTTTCCAGTCTTCGGCGACATCGTCTTCAAGGCGGCGATCGCGCGCTTCGCCCGCACCCTCGCCACCATGTTCGCCGCGGGCGTGCCGATGGTGGATGCGATGACCTCGGTGGCGGGGGCCACCGGCAACATCGTCTACGAGAAGGCGACCCTGGCGATGAAGGACGAGGTGGCTTCCGGTCAGCAGCTCCAGTTCGTCATGCGCGAGACCCAGCTGTTCCCCAACATGATGATCCAGATGGTGGCGATCGGCGAGGAGTCGGGCGCCCTGGAGGACATGCTCGGCAAGGTGGCCGACTTCTACGAGGAGGAGGTGGACAATGCGGTGGATGCGCTATCCAGCCTGATGGAGCCGATGATCATGGCCTTCCTCGGCGTGGTGGTCGGCGGCCTGGTGGTCGCCATGTACCTGCCGATCTTCAAGATGGGCGAGGTGGTGTAGCGACACCGCTCAAATTTCGGAATGGACAGGATTTTTCAGGATTTACAGGTTCTTCCATGGTGCGCGCGGCTATCCGAAAATGCGAATTGTGGATGACCAGCTATCGGGTTCGGGAAGATTCGAATACGAATTCGTGCACGTGCAAGGGGTATTCACTCCGCAAACCTGTAAATCCTGAAAAATCCTGTTAATCCTGTCCATTTCTTCTCTCTTCTCTGCCATTCCCCGCACTGTGGATTTACTTCTATGGAGATGATCGATACCGCCCTGCGTCTGCCGGGGCTCTATCTCCCCGCCGCCCTGCTGTTCGGGCTGGTGGTCGGCAGTTTTCTCAATGTGGTGATCCTGCGGCTGCCGCCGCGGATGGAGTGGGAGTGGCGCAGCCAGTGTCGGGAGTTCATGGGGCTGGAGGGCGAGGCGGAGGAGCCTCCGCCGGGGCTGGTCTTCGACCGCTCCCGCTGCCCGAAGTGCGGTCACGCCATCCGCCCCTGGGAGAACGTCCCGCTGATCAGCTGGTTGCTGCTGCGCGGGCGCTGTTCGGGGTGTGGGGCGCCGATCTCCCTCCAATACCCGCTGGTGGAGGGGGTGAGCGGGCTGCTCGCGCTGGCGGTGGTGTGGCACTTTGGCCCCACTTGGCAGGGGCTGGCGATGCTGGTGCTCTGCTGGGGGCTGCTGGCCGCCTCGGTGATCGACCTGCGCACCCAGCTGCTGCCGGACGACATCGTCCTGCCGCTGCTCTGGCTGGGGCTGGCGCTCAGTCTCGGTGGGCTCTTCGTCTCCGCCGAACAGGCGATCCTTGGCGCCATGGCGGGCTATCTCTCGTTATGGAGTGTCTACCAGCTGTTCAAGCTGCTCACCGGCAAGGAGGGGATGGGCTATGGCGACTTCAAGCTGCTGGCGGTGATCGGGGCGTGGGGCGGTTGGCAGTTGCTGCCGGTGGTGATCCTGCTCTCCTCGCTGGTGGGGGCGGTGGTCGGGGTGGGGTTGATGGTGTTGCGTCGCCACGACCGCAACGTGCCGATCCCGTTCGGCCCCTACATCGCCGCCGCCGGGTTGATCGGCCTGCTCTGGGGGGATCGGCTGATCGCTGCCTACTGGCGGCTGGCGTTCTGATGGCGCCCGCCCTGGTGGTGGCGCTGACCGGCGGCATCGGCAGCGGCAAGAGCGCAGTCTCCGAGCGCTTCGCGGCCCGCGGGGTGCCGGTGGTCGACACCGACGTGATCGCCCGCGAGGTGGTGCGGCCGGGGACGCCGGGGCTTGCCGCGGTGGTCGAGGCGTTCGGCGGGGCGGTGCTCGACGGCGACGGGCGGCTCGACCGCGCCGCATTGCGCCACCGGGTCTTCGCCGCCCCCGCCGAGCGGCGCCGCCTGGAGGCGATCCTCCACCCCTTGATCCGTGCCGAGGTGCGCCGCCGGGTGGCGGCCCTGGACGCCCGCTACTGCATCGTGGTGATCCCGCTGCTTGTCGAGGGAGGCGGCCGCGAGTTGGCGCAGCGGGTGCTGGTGGTGGATGCCCCCGACGGGGTGCGGCGTGCCCGGGTGGTGGCGCGGGACGGGTTGGATGAGGAGACCATCGATCGGATCTTCGCCGCCCAGGCCTCCCGCGACGAGCGCCTGGCGTGGGCCGACGAGGTGATCGTCAACGGCGGTGGGCTGGATGCGTTGGACGCCGAGGTGGCTGCCCTGCATCGGAAATACCTGGTGCTCGCTGCCGATGGGGCGGCTGGAGCGCGGGCTTGAGCGCACATCGGCTTGCATTGTAATCCGTAGGGGCTATCTTCCTTGCACCTTCCGCCCGAATAAGGGTCTTTACCCTCAGAAAGGGGTGGTGGACAATAGCCGTTGGTTAATTATCCTCCACCGATGTCTTCCCCCCAGGTCGGGTCGTGCAGAAAAAAATCATTTACGAACAGCCGCTTAATGAGCGAATTCGGACCCTTCTCCGGCTCGAGTTCCTGTTCAAGCAGGCGCGCCATTTCCTGCACGGGCAGTCGGTGTGGGAGAGCCGTTCCAGTGTCTCTACGCTGCTGGAGATCTATGCGCTGTTCAGTCGTGCCGACCTGAAGGGGGAGCTGCTGAAGGAGCTGGAGCGTCATGCGGCGACCCTCCATCGCCTGGAGCGCAGTCCCGGGGTCGATGGCCAGCGGTTGCGTAGCGTGCTCGATGAGCTGACCGAGATCGGCGATCGTCTCCAGTCCAACCCCGGGCAGATCGGGGCTCACCTCAAGGACAACGACTTTCTCGCCACCATCCGCCAGCGCAGCGCCATTCCCGGCGGCACCTGCGACTTCGACCTGCCGATCTACCACTATTGGCTGCAACTGCCGCAGGAGCAGCGGGTGGCCGATATGGAGGAGTGGATGTCCGGCTTCGAGCCGGCCCAGCAGGCGGTCACCGCGACGCTTCGGCTGATTCGCCACAGCGCCACCCCCTCCCACGAGATCGCCGTCGGCGGTGGCTTCCAGATGACCCTTCCCAGCAATCTCCCCTGCCAGATGGTGCGCGTCGCCATTCCCCCCGAGATCCCCTGCTATCCGGAGGTGAGCGGCGGCAAGCACCGCTTCACCATCCGCTTCCTGGAACACCGCGGCTTCAATGAGCGCCCGACCCAACTGGCCGAAGACCTCGAATTCGAACTGGTCATCTGCGTTATTTAGTTCTTTCGCACTCATCGGGAAAAACGCGGAGAACGCAAAGACGCAGAGATCGCAGAGAAGAAGCGTTCGAGTGAAAGGCAGGCCGGATTTGGGGTGCAAATCCTCAATTTTCTTCTTTGCGTCCTCCGCGTTTTTCGCGAGCGCTTGGAAGAACTCAGTCGGGAAGGTAGCGGGACCAGTCGTGGGCGGGGTCGCCGACGGCGAGGAAGTGGGGATTGGTGAGTTCCGGCCTGGTGTTGTAGCGCAGCGGCTGGAGGTCGGTGTCGACCAGCGCGCCGCCGGCCTCCTCCAGCAGGATCTGGGCGGCGGCGGTGTCCCACTCGGAGGTGGGGCCGAGGCGGGCGTAGAGGTCCACCTCTCCGGCGGCCACCAAGCACGATTTGAGGGCGCTGCCGAGGGTCACCGAGCGATGTTCGCCAAGTCGCTCCAGCAGCGTTTCCAGGGCCGGGCCGCGGTGGAAGCGGCCGGTGGCGACGGTGGGCGGTGAGGCCGCCGGGCGGCGGCTGGCGAGTCGCCGGGTGGCACCGTCGGCTGTCCGGCACCAGGCGCCACCGCCGAGGCGGGCGAAGTAGTCGGTGTCGCCGAGCGGCGCGTGGATCACCCCGAGCAGCGGGCGGTGTTGGTGGATCAGGGCGATGCAGACGCAGAACTCGCCGTCCCGGCGGATGAAGTGGCGAGTGCCGTCGAGGGGGTCGGCGAGCCAGTAGCTGGGCCAGCCGGCGCGTTCGTCGAAGGGGATCTCCGCCGACTCCTCAGAGAGCAGCGGCAGGGCCGGCGAGAGCGCCCCCAGACCGGCCACCAACGCCTCGTGGGCGGCCAGATCGGCGGCGGTCAGCGGGGTGTTGTCGGATTTCGAGGTGACCTCCACCTCGCCTTCGTAGCGGCGCAGGATCTCCCGTCCGGCGGCGTGGGCCACTGCCACCACCGGCTCGATCAGCGCCTCCAGCGCCTCAGGCGTCGGCTGCCACACGTTCACGCTCCAGGGTGTCGCGCACCAGATAGAGGGCGGCGAGGCTGCGCGCCTCGGTGAAGTCCTCCTCGCGCAGCAGCGCCTCCAGGCGGTCGAGGCGCCAGGGTACCACCTCGATCTCTTCCGGCTCGTCCCCCTCCAGGCGTGAGGGGTAGAGTTCCTGGGCGAGCACGATGTGGGTGGAGAAGGCGAGGTAGCCGGGGGCGACGGAGAGGGTGGTGAGGTGGCGCAACCGCCGCGCGCCGTAGCCGACCTCCTCCTGGATCTCCCGGTCGGCGGCTTCCAGCAGCGGCTCGGCGCCCTCGATCTTCCCCTTCGGCAACCCCAGCTCGTAGCGGTGGACGCCGGCGGCGTACTCGCGGATCAGCAGCACCGTCCGCTCGTCGAGCATCGGCACCACCAACACCGCGCCCCCTTCGGCGCCGGCCAGCCGCTCGTAGTGGGCGATGTTGCCGTTGGAGAATTGAAGATCAAGCTGCTCGACGTGGAACAGCCGGGTGCGCGCGGCGGTGCGGCGGTCGATGATACGGGGGAGTTTCGGCATGTTCCCAATCGTCTGCGCCCGGCGGCGGGCGGGGACAGTATACCTTAGGGGTTGGGGGTTAGGGATTAGGGGTTAGTTGTGGTGGCGGAGCCGCATGATGGTGATTTTTTTCTCCCTGATTCTTCGGAGAGGATTGACGCCGTAACGTGCCTCCCAATCCTATTCCCTATTCCCTATTCCCTATTCCCTATTCCCTATTCCCTATTCCCTATTCCCTATTCCCTATCCCCTAGCTGACAGCCGCCCGCCGATCGCCGACAATGGGCGAATGATTGACTGGAACCAAATCGACACCGTCCTGCTGGACATGGACGGTACCCTGCTCGACCTCCACTTCGACAACCACTTCTGGCTGGAGCACGTACCCCGTCGCTGGGCGGAGCTTCATGGTCTTTCATTGGCGGAGGCCAAGGCGGAGCTGGTGCCGCGCTACCGGGCGGTGGAGGGGACTTTGGATTGGTACTCGGTGGACTATTGGAGCGCCGAGCTGGGGATGGACATCCCGCTGCTCAAGCTGGAGGTGGAGCATCTGATCGCGGTCCACCCCCACGTGGTGGAGTTCCTCGACGCGGTGCGCGCGGCCGGCCGGCGGATGCTGCTGGTGACCAATGCCCACACCAAGGTGCTCGACCTGAAGCTGGCGCGGACCCGACTCGGCGGCCACTTCGACCGGGTCTTCACCTCCCACCAGATCGGTGTGCCGAAGGAGGATCCGGGCTTCTGGCCGCTACTGCGCGGGCATGAGGCGTACGATCCGGCGCGCACGCTGCTGGTGGACGACAGCCTGCCGGTGCTGCGTTCGGCCGAGGCCTACGGCATCCGTCATCTGCTGGCGGTGCGCCGGCCCGACACCCGGATGGGGGAGAAGGATACCGAGGAGTTCGCCGCCATCGACGACTTCTCGGCCATCATGCCTAATGTGATTTTTTAGCGAAAATCACACATGTTTGTGCCGCTCGTAGATCTCCATCACCCGCGGTAGGGCGCGGTTGAAGGCGGCGATCACCTCCGGGTCGAAATGCAGGCCCGCCTCCTCGTTCATCAGCTCGAGGGCCTTCTCCACCGGCCACGCCTCCTTGTAGGGACGTTTCGAGGTGAGGGCGTCGAAGACGTCGGCGGCGGCGACGATGCGCGCCGAGAGCGGGATCGCCTCGCCGGCCAGCCCGTTGGGGTAGCCGCCGCCGCTCCATTTCTCATGGTGTCCCTCGGCGATCTCGATGCCGATGCGGAAGACGCTACGCCCCACCGCGTTCATCTGAATCTCGCAGCGCCGCAGCACGTCGCCACCGATGCCCGGGTGGCGCTCCATCTCGCGGCGTTCCTCGTCGGTGAGCCGGCCCGGCTTGAGCAGAATGCCGTCCTCGATCCCCACCTTGCCGATGTCGTGCATCGGTGCGAAGCGCAGGATGTCGCGCACCGCGGCGGCCGGCAGTCGGCCGCGGTGGGGGCCCTCGCGGTTCATCTCCTCGGCGACGATGGCGGAGTAGAGGCTCATCCGCATCAGATGGTCGCCGGTCTCCGGGTCGCGGCTTTCGGCCAGCTTGGCCAGGCCGGAGACCGCCGAAACCACCAGGTGTTCGGTGATTACGGTCTTCTCGAACCCCTGGCTCACCTGACCGGCGATGTTGCCGAGCAGCTCCAGGTGGTCCGGGCGGTAGGCCGCGGGCCGCTGGCTGGCGAAGACCAGCACCGCACCCCAGTGGTGTTCGGTGGTGTGCCGCTCGGTGGAGAGCGGGAAGAAGAGGGCCGAACGGCGGCCGTCGCGCTCCAGTTCCGCGGCGAAGCGGGCGTGGGGGTTGGTGGCGGCGACGTCGCCGAGGTCCGGCAGATGGAGCGGTTCGCGGGTCTCCATGGCGGTCGCCAGCAGCGATCCATCGGCGTCGAAGCGGCTCCCTTCGAGGAGGGTGGTGGGGCCGTCGCTGTAGAGCCGCTCCAGGACGAAGCGCTCGCCGGTCTGGTCGAGGGTGAGCAGGCCGACCCAGTCGGTGGGTAGCAGGTCGCGGAACTCGTCGAAAACGAAGGTCAGGGTCTCGTCGAGGCTCTGCGCCTCGTTGATCCGGCCGGTCAGGCGGAACAGCGCGAAGAGGCGGCCGGAGAGCTGGTTGAAGGCCTCGCCCATGCGCCCCAGTTCGTCGTGGCGCTCGATCGGCACCTGGTAGCCGAAGGCGCCGTTGGCGACCTTCTCGAAGCCGCTCACGGTGCTGGCCAGGGGGCGCAGGAAGCGGCGCCGGAGCAGCCAGAGGATCGCCGCCACCAATAGCAGGGTGAAGCCGAGCATCGACAG
>NZ_BAAHXB010000048.1:0-39754 GCF_054657215.1 Endothiovibrio diazotrophicus | reverse complement strand
CGGGGTGGCCCTGCTCAACGCCGGTGGACTCCAGCGCCGGTGGACGCCCCGTTTGCTTAGCGCAGCTCCGCGATGCCGCGGTTGGCGAGCTGGTCGGCCCGTTCGTTCTCGGCATGGCCGGTGTGGCCGCGGACCCAGTGCCAATCGACCTGATGGCGGCCGCAGGCGGCATCCAGGCGGCGCCACAGATCCTCGTTCTTCACCGGCGCCTTGCTGGCGGTCTTCCAACCGCGCTTCTTCCAGTTGTGAATCCACTGGGTGATCCCCTGGCGGACATACTGGGAGTCGGTGGTCAGCGCCACCTTGCAGGGGCGGGTCAGCGCCTCCAGGGCCATGATCGCGGCCATCAGTTCCATGCGATTGTTGGTAGTCGCGCGCTCGCCGCCGTAGAGCTCCTTCTCCTGCCCCTTGGCGCGCAGGATCGCCCCCCAGCCCCCCGGCCCCGGATTCCCCTTGCACGCCCCGTCGGTAAAGATCTCCACCTCATCCACTACAACCATCTCCAAACACAAGAGAAAAACGAACATCCAACGCTAAGGCGCCAAGACGCAAAGGGCGCAAAGATAACGCATTCCAAACTTCGCGTCCTTCGCCCCTTCGCGGTTAAGGCTCTTCTCTGTTGGCGCGGGTGGTGGGTTCGGCCAGGCCGCCGGGGACGAGGCCGCGGCGGGCGCGCCAGCGGGGGCGGATCGGGGTCAGCGGGATCACCCGCTTGCGCGCCACCAGCAGGTAGACCGCCGACAGCGGCGGCCACCAGCGCCCCCCCAGCCGCTCCATCACCCCCATCCGCTTGAGCAGCACCGGGCTGTTGATCGGCGGCCGGTAGAAGAGGTGCTCGGTCAGCTCCACCCGGAAGCCGAGCAGCGCCAGCCAGTCCTTCACCCGCTGCGGCGAGAGAAAGCGCCCGCTCCACGGTGCCTCCCGCCGACGCAGCAGGTGACGCGCCCCCCACAACCCCCACGGATTGAATCCCACCAACACCAGGTGCCCTTCCGGGATCAACACCCGGTAGGCCTCGCGCAGCACCTCGTGGGGGGCGTCGCAGAACTCCAGCGTGTGGGGCAGCAGGGTGACGCCGACGCTGTCGCCGGCCAACGGCAGCCGCTCCGGCACCGCCAGCAGGCCACCTCGCCCCGCCCCCCCCGCGGAGTCGGGCTCCACCACCACCCGGTGGGGGGCGATGCAGCGGCGCAGCAGATCCGCCTCGCCGAGATCACCCAGCTGCACCGCGTGGTAACCGGAGAGCGACCCCAGGGTGGCGTCGAGCCGCGCCTGCTCGGCGGCCAGCAGCGCCGCCCCCAACGGCCCGGCGAACCAGCGGACGAGGGCCTGGCGGTCGGCGGAACGGTCGCGAGGAGAAGGTCTTTTCATGCCGCAAGTGTACTGCACCGGGAAAACCCTGGCTTCATCAGCATCCGCTGTTTGACCCATCCCCGCCGATACGCGAGAATTAACCGGATTTTGTCCGGAACATCTTATGCTTACCGTCACCTCTCTCGACGCTTTCGAGGACAACTACATCTGGCTGATCCGCCGCGGGGACGACCCCGCGACGGTGCTGGTGGACCCCGGCGACGCCGATCCGGTGATGGAGGCGGTGGCCCGCGACGGCATCCGCCCGGTGGCGATCCTGCTCACCCACCACCACGGCGACCACACCGGCGGCGTGGGCGAATTGGTGGAGCGGTTCAGGGTACCGGTCTACGGCCCGGTCCACGAGCGCATTCCCGCCTGCGACCACCCCCTCGGCGACGGCAACCGCGTCACCCTCGCCGAGATCGACGCCACCTTCGAGGTGCTGGAGCTGCCGGGCCACACCCGCGGCCACCTCGCCTACTACGGCCACGACCGGCTGTTCTGCGGCGACACCCTGTTCACCGGCGGCTGCGGCCGGCTGTTCGAGGGCAGTGCCGAACAGATGCACGCCTCCCTCGCGCGGATCGCCGCCCTGCCGCCGCAGACCGCGATCCATTGCGCCCACGAATACACCCTGGCCAACCTCGCCTTCGCGCAGGTGGCCGAACCGGGGAACCGGGAGACCGCCGAACGGCTGGAGGCGGCCCGCGCCGCCCGCGCCGCCGGCCGTCCCACGGTCCCCTCCACCCTGGAGCTGGAGCTGCGCACCAACCCGTTCCTGCGCAGCGCCGACCCCGACCTGATCGCCGCCGCCGAACGCTTCGCAGGCCACCGGCTCACCACCGGAGCGGAAGTGTTCGCCACCGTTCGCCACTGGAAGGACACCCTGGATTGACCATGTCGACACGCCCCCTTGCCGCCCTCCTGCTGTCGCTGCTGATCACCGCAGGATGCACCAGCCAAACCGCCCGCCTCGACCTCCCCTACCGCCCGGACCAGCCGGCCGTCGCCGCGACGCCGCAGGACCTGTCCGGGGAGCAGGACGCCGGGACCAACGTCGCCGACGCCGCCCGGCCCGACGCCGATGACACCCGGCCCGCCGAAGCGGCCGCGGCGCCGACCGACGACCTGTGGGAGCGCATCCGCGCCGGCTTCCAACTGCCCGTCGGCGACGACCGGCGCACCGCCATGGAGCTGAAGTGGTACGCCCGCCACCCCAAGTTCATGGAGCGCACCACCGAACGGGCCGAGCCCTTCCTCTACCACATCGTCGAGGAGGTTGAGCGGCGCGGCATGCCCACCGAGCTGGCCCTGCTGCCAGTGGTGGAGAGCGCCTTCCAGCCCTTCGCCTACTCCCACGGCCGCGCCGCCGGGCTGTGGCAGTTCATCCCCGGCACCGGCAAGCGCTTCGGCCTGAAGCAGAACTGGTGGTACGACGGCCGCCGCGACGTGATCGAGTCGACCCGCGCCGCGCTCGACTACCTGGAGTACCTGCACAACGAGTTCGACGGCGACTGGCTGCTCGCCCTGGCCGCCTACAACTCCGGCGAGGGCAACGTCGAGAAGGCGTTGCGCAAGAACCGGCGCAAGGGGCTGCCCACCGACTTCTTCAGTCTCGACCTGCCCCGCGAGACCGAAGGCTACGTGCCCAAGCTGCTCGCCATCCGCAGCCTGGTGGCCGACCCGGCCGCCCACGGCCTCGCCCTCCAGCCCATCGCCAACGAGCCGCAGATCACCACCATCGACACCGGCACCCAGATCGATCTGGCGCTCGCCGCCGAGATGGCCGATCTGTCGCTCGAGGAGATCTACCGCTACAACCCCGGCTACAACCGCTGGGCCACCGACCCCGCCGGCCCCCACCGCCTGACCCTGCCGGTGGAGAGTGCCGAGGCCTTCAAGGAGCAGCTCGCCGCCTACCCGGCCGATCAGCGGGTGAAGTGGCAGCGCCACAAGATCCGTTCCGGCGAGGCGCTCTCCACCATCGCCCGCCACTACCACACCACCACCGCGGTGCTGCGTCAGGTCAACCGCCTGCGCGGCAACGCCATCCGTGCCGGCGAGCACCTGATCATCCCCACCGCCGTGAAGTCCCTCGACCACTACGCCCTGAGCCAGGAGCAGCGGCTGAAGCAGACCCAGAACCGCAAGCGCAAGGGGACCCGCCAGGAGTACGTGGTACGGAACGGCGACACCCTGTGGGACATCGCACGCAAGTACAAGGTCTCCCACCGCAGCCTCGCCAAGTGGAACGGCATGGCGCCGCGCGACCCGCTCAAGCCGGACCGCACCCTGGTGGTATGGACCAAGGCCCCGAGCAAGGCGGGCGACGTGGTGGTCTCCGGCAACGGCGCCGCGCTGACCGGCGAGACCCGGCGCAAGATCCGCTACACCGTCCGCCGCGGCGATTCGCTGTCGCGCATCGCCGGCCGCTTCAAGGTCTCCGTTTCCGACCTCAAGCGCTGGAACGCCGGCCTCACCCACGTCAAGTACCTGCAACCGGGCCAGCGTCTCACCGTCCACGTCGACGTCACCCGCCAGGCCGGCAACATCTAGGATTTTTCCGCCCCGCCCGCACCGGGCGGCGCCGTTGGCGCGCCCGGTGCGGGCGGGGCGGAAAAATCCTTGTTTGGGAAATCGTTGCTGCACGGCCTGCGGCCGTAGGGACTTGGGCGACCTTTTCCGAAGAGCGAACGTAGGGTGGATAAGCGACAGCGCATCCACCAATACGGAGGCGCCCCCCGACGAGGATCGCCCTATCCAGCATACGACCGCTTATCCGCCCTACGGCGCTTCCGCATCCAACACGGCCGAAAAGTCCCGCCACCAAAACGGATTTCACCCCCCAAAATTATCAAAGGATTTTTTCTCCCCCACGGGTGCGGGCGCGCCGCAGGCGCAAACCGAACCGGCGGGGGAGAAAAAATCCTTTGATTAGGGAATCAGGAAAACCTAATATTCATGGACTACCCCCCCAGCACCTCCTGCGTGAACCCGCGTCCTGTAGGAACCAATAAACGATAATCGGAGCCCACGGAGCATGGAGTCCGCCGTCACCGACGCCGCCGCCACCGACCCTGCCGAGCGCGCGACACCGATCCGCGTCGGCATCGTCGGCGGCGGCCGCGGTGGCAGCGCGCTGCTCGACGTGCTGCTCCACACCCCCGCCGCCGAGGTGGTGGCGATCTGCGACCTGGACCCCAACGCCGCCGCCATGGGGCTCGCCCGCCACCATGGAATCCCCACCTACGGCAAGATCGAAATCCTGATCGAACGCCACCCCCTCGACTGGCTGCTCAACGTCTCCCACGCCTCGATCACCCAGCGCCACCTGCTCTCGCGCACCCTCAAGGCGGTGACCGTGGTCGACGGCGCCACCGCCGAGCTGATCTGGCGGGTGCTGCTGGAGACCCACGGCTACATCGAACAGGCCGACAACCGCCACGAGGCCGACACCCTCCACGCCCTGGCCTGGCGGCTGATCCGCCACATCGTCGACTCCCAGCAGCAGCTCCAGCAGGAGCTCACCGGCATCGCCTTCCGCGACCCGCTGACCGGCCTCTACACCCGGCGCATGCTGATGGACTTCCTCGACCGCCAGGTGAAGGCCGCCCGCCGCCACGACCACCCGCTGTCGGTGGTGCTCGCCGACATCGACCACTTCAAGCTGGTCAACGACACCTTCGGCCACGACGCCGGCGACCGGGTGCTGCGCGAGCTGGGGGAACTGCTGAGCAAGATGGTCCGCTCCTCCGACCTGGAGGCGCGCCTCGGCGGCGAGGAGTTCGCGGTGATCCTCCCCTTCACCGACCGCAGCGAGGCGGCCATGTTCGCCGAGCGGGTGCGCGAGAAGGTGACCACCGCCCTGCACCGTCCCGACGGCCAACCGCTGACCTTGAGCCTCGGCGTCGCCACCCGCGCGCCCGGCGAAAACGTCGACGCCCCGACGCTGCTCAGCCGCGCCGACGAGGCACTCTACCGCGCCAAGGCCGGCGGCCGCGACCGGGTCGAACTCGAGGAGTGAGTTTCGTTCTTCGTAAGCTCGTGCTCAACGCGGAGAACGTGGAGGCGCAAAGGCGCGGAGAAGAGGTTATCGGGCGCCCCGCAAAACGAAACCGCCCTGCCTTCGGACACGCCATGGCGCCCGCGGGGTGCCCTATAGAAACGCCCCCCGGGGCGAATCAGCCCCAAAAACTCTGCGTTCTCCGCGTCTCTGCGCCCTCCGCGTTGGACACGAGCGCCGAGGAAGAACCCATCACCCGCTCTGCGCGGTCACCTGCCCCTGCTCGTCGTACTCGATCACCCGCGTCTCGTCGCACTCGTCGGTGATCTCGGCCCGGCTCAGCGTGCCGTTGGCGTGGTACGTATAGCGGTGTTCCATCTCCAGTTCGCCGTAGACCACCTTGCGCACCACCAGCAGCCGCTCCTGGCCGTCAAATCGCGCGCTGAAGTAGGTGTTGCGGTTGCGCACCTCATCGTCGTTCAACGGCGAAACCAGTTTCAGCGGCAGCTGCACCCCGGTGTAGCTGAGAAAATAGCGCCAATCCCCCTCCTCCTCTGCGCTCATCACCAGCTACTCCCGTTGGTCGGGGCACCATGCAGCGCCCGTTCGCCATACCACTTCATCAGGGACATCTCGATCTCCTCCCAGGGGTAGTCGCTCACCGCGTCGATACCGATGGCCGCCAGCTTGTCGCGGGGACCGTCGCCGATCCGCGCCACGAAGACCGCCGTGCAATCGGCGATGCACTCCATGATCCGCGCCAGGGCGCCGCCGTCGCCGCGCTGGCCGTGGCAGTAGTGGTCCACCGCGCGGCTCTCCAGCTGGGCGCACTGGAGGTGGTCCAGGTTGTAGACCAGGAACCGGGTGGCGTGGCCGAAGTGCTCGTCGATGGCGACCCCGGAACGACTTGCGACGGCAACCAACATGCCGACTCTCCTCAACACGGTAAGCGGAAAAGGACGAAGGCCGTCGGGATCGCGACATTGGGCCGATGCCCACGCGACAAGACGCCATCGTCCGCTTGGAAAAACAATCGGTTGGACCGCAACGGCGGTTGCAGTCGGGTAGGCATGGCAAGTTTCGGACCGGCCAGGAGTCACCGGAAAGACGGCGCGCGCGCCACGCCCTATGGACCGGTGCAGCGCCTGCGCAGCGCGCACTCGGCGCACCGGGGCTTCGGTCGGCAGAAATCCTTGCCGTGATTGACGATCAAGGCGTGATATTCGTTGAACATCGCCACCTCCGGCGGCAGATGCCCTTCGAAGAACCGTCGCCACTCTTCGTAATGCTCGTTTGGGGCCCCAAGCCCCAAACGAGTGAAGATGCGCCGGGTATAGGCATCGATGACGAAGACCGGCCGCTCGAAGGCGTAGAGCACGATATCGTCGGCGGTCTCCGGACCGACGCCGTTGACCGCCAGCAGCGCCTCGCGCAGCGGTGCGGTCTCCCGCTGACGAAGCGCCTCGAACCCGCCATTCTCGACATACCAGGCACAGAAGCTCTTCAGCCGCTTCGCCTTGACGTTGAAGTAGCCGGAGGGGCGAATCCACTCCGCCAACTCGTCGTGGGGGGCGTCGAGAATCGACGCCGCATCGAGCTTGCCGTGGGCGACCAGATTGGCAATCGCCCGCTCGACGTTGGACCAGGCGGTGTTCTGGGTGAGCACGGCGCCGACCATGATCTCGAAGGGGGTCTCGCCCGGCCACCAGTGCTGCGGGCCGTGCTGGGCGAGGAGGGTGTCGAAGACCTGACGGAGACGTTTCGAGGTGGCTGCTTTGGCAAGCATGGCACGACGGCTTCACGGGAAGTAGGGCGGATTAGCGTAGCGTAATCCGCCGGAACGAAGGCACCGCCGATGAGGAGGTCCGCCACCCCTTCCGATCACGTTGCGCCGGATACCCTCCGAACGACCGGAAGACGCCGTCAGCAACGGCGCCCTCGAAACGGCGGATACGCCAACGCCAATCCGCCCTACGGCGCACGCTTGCGGCGACGGATGCCGCTGCGCTCCGGCTGCTGTTCCGGCTCCAGGCCGGCGGCGTGGAGCAGCTGGTTGCGCTCCGGATAGTTGGCCTGCCGATAGCGCCCCGCACGCAGTTCGCGCGGCAGGGTGATCGGCCCGAAACGGATGCGGATCAGCCGGCTGACGGTGACCCCGCGGGACTCCCACAACCGGCGCACCTCGCGGTTGCGCCCCTCCTTGATCACCACGTGGTACCAGTGGTTGGCCCCCTCGCCGCCGGCGTCCTTGATCCGCTCGAAGCGGGCGGGACCGTCCTCCAGCTCCACCCCCTGCTCCAGCTCGGTGATGGTCTCCGGCGCCACCTCGCCGAGCACGCGCACCGCGTATTCGCGCTCGATCTCGGTGGAGGGGTGCATCAGCCGATGGGCCAGCTCGCCGTCGGTGGTGAAGATCAACAGCCCGGCGGTGTTGAGATCGAGGCGGCCGACGTTGACCCAGCGCCCACCCTGCTCCGGCCGCGGCAGGCGGGAGAAGACCGTGTCGCGCCCCGCCTCGTCGCTGCGTGAGACCACCTCACCCTCCGGCTTGTGGTAGATCAGCACCTGGCGCGGCGCCCCCTCCAGCCGTTTGGTGGAGAGGCGGCGGCCATCGAGGCGGATCAGCTCGTCGCCGTGGACGCGGGTGCCGAGGGTGGCGATGATGCCGTCGACGCTGATCCGTCCCTCGGCGATCCACCCCTCGATCTCACGCCGCGAGCCGTAGCCGCCGCCGGCGAGCACCTTCTGCAGCCGCTCACCCGCCCCCTCGTGCCCGTCACCGCGGGAAGGGCGGCGCTTGGGGGCCGCGCCGCGGGGCGGGCGCCGGCCATCGTGGGCCCGCTGCGGCTGGCCGCCGCCCGCCCCACCCCGGCGACCGGCGTGCTTGCCGGCGGGCCTGCCGTGGCCGCCGCCCTCTTCACCCGCGCCCCGCTCGCCCTGTCCGGCGCCGTGATGGCGTCCCCCGTGGGACTTTCCACCCTGCGGCTTGCCGCCCCGCCCCTTGGGCCCGGGCGCCTCCCGCCCCTCCCCTTCGGCGGGCCGCTCGTTGCCGAGGGTGAGGGTGGCGCGCTTCTTCTTCGCCGGCCGGCCGCGGGTCGTCGGGGCGGGACGCCCCTTGCCACGGGGGGGGGATCTACGTTCGTTCATGGTCAGGCGCCCTCTTTGGCGGGATCGATGCCGCCCGGCTCGTCCATCGGCCGATCGGCATCCGGTTCGGTCTCGTCACTCACCTCATCCGTCTCCGATGAGGCCGTCTCCGCGATCGGCGCGAACACCTCCTCGGCCACCGCGCCCTCGTCCACCTCGCCGCTTTCATCATCGAGCGGCGGCTCATCGACAGGAGGAGCCTCCTCACCCGCCGCTGCCCCGGAACCCGATTCCGCAGACCCACCGCCATCCTGCGTAGAATCATTGGCGGAAACGGCCTCAGCCGTTTCCGCTTCGATCACGCCCTGCTCCACCAGCTCGGCGCTGATCTGCTCCAGATCGCGCAGCTCGGCCAGGGTCGGCAGTTCGGCCAGGCTCTTCAGGTTGAAGTAGTCGAGGAACTGGCGGGTGGTGGCGTACATGGCGGGGCGGCCGGGCAGCTCCTTGTGCCCCACCACCCGCACCCACTCGCGCTCGAGCAGGGTCTTGACGATGTTGCTGGAGACCGCCACGCCGCGGATGTCCTCGATCTCGGCGCGGGTGATCGGCTGGCGGTAGGCGATCAACGCCAGGGTTTCGAGCAGCGCGCGGGAGTATTTGGGCGGCCGCTCCTCCCACAGCCGGGAGACCCACGGCACGTACCCCTCGCGCACCTGGAGACGGAAGCCGGAGGCGACCTCCTTCAGCTCGAAGGCGCGGACCTCGTAGTCGGCGGCCAGTTCGGCCAGGGCCTGGCGCACGGCGTCGCGGATCGGGGTGCTCGCCGTCTCCTCGCCCTCGTCGCTTTCGGCCGCCTCGACCTCCGCCGCGGTCTCATCGGCGCTCGTCTCCTCGCCCTCCTCGGCCGGCCGATCGGCGAGCAGCGCCACCAGCTGGCTCACCGTCATCGGTTTGGCGGCGGCCAGCAGGATCGCTTCGAGGATGTTCTTGAGAGGGGGCTGTTGCATGGGTATCGAGATTGCCAGTCGGTCGAAGAGGCCGGTAAAACCGGGCCGGGGATTATACCGCGGGCGTAGGTCGGCGATACCTCGCCGACGTGAACGGGGGCAGCGGGGCGTGAACACCACACGCCTTGCCGAACGCATCGTTCCGCTCGGAAAGTTCAAACGGACATTCAGACATCGGTGCCCCCGTTTGCGTCGGCGCGGTAGCGCCGACCTACGGGTCCGGAAACGAGGGTGGTAAACCCGAAAATCTCTTTCACATTCGTGAAAGCGCGCAACGGCGAGCGAACGGGCAAGCCCTGCCGTAACACACCGGCGCCCCGGATCATCCCTCCGGCAACGCCCCGCGCGCTTTCACGTGGATCGGCCCGAAAAGCTCATTCTGCACCATCTCCACCAACTGCTCCTTGATCAGTTCGAGCACCGCCAGGAAGGTGACCACCACCCCCATCCGTCCCTCCTCCACGTCGAACAGCAGGGAGAACTCGGTGAAGCGGTCGGTACCGAGGCGGCCGAGCACGTCGGCCATCCGCTCGCGCACCGACAGCGCCTCGCGCTGCACCTGGTGGCTGGTGAACAGCTCCGCGCGGGAGAGCACGTCCTTGAGCGCCCACAGCAGCTCCTTCAGCTCCACGTCGGGGTGGCGGCGCATCGCCTGGCGCGGCGGCGGCTCGGCGGCGGCCTGCTGGAAGTCGCGGCCGATCCGCGGCAGTTCGTCGATCTCCTCGGCCGCCTTCTTGAAGCGTTCGTACTCCTGGAGTCGGCGGATCAGCTCGGCCCGCGGGTCCTCCTCGTCCTCCGCCTCCACCGGGCGGGGCAGCAGCATCCGCGACTTGATCTCGGCGAGCATCGCCGCCATCAGCAGATACTCGGCGGCCAGCTCGAAGCGCATCTCCTGCATCACCTCGATGTACTCCATGTACTGGGCGGTGATCTGGGCGATGGGGATGTCGAGGATGTCGATGTTCTGCTTCTTGATCAGGTAGAGCAGCAGATCGAGCGGCCCCTCGAAGGCCTGCAGGAACACCTCCAGGGCATCCGGCGGGATGTAGAGATCCTGCGGCAGCTTGCTGCGCGGCAGCTCCTCGCCCATCACCCGCGCGATCGCCGCCTCCGCCGCCACGACCGCGGGATGGACCTCCTGCTGCTGCTCTACTGCCGGCTCGTTCACCCGCGACCACCAGAAAAAGAATTTTGTCCGCAAATGAACGCAAATGAACGCAGATAAAGAGAAGAAATAGTATTTCTTCTTCTCTTCTTCCATTCGCGTTCATTTGCGTTCATTTGCGGACGACTCTTCCTCTTCAACGGTAGCTGATGCCCATCACTTCGCGGACCTCGTCCATGGTGTCGCGGGCGACGTCGCGGGCGGCCTCGGAACCCTCGGCGATGATCGAGCGCACCAGGTGGGCGTTCTCCGCGTATTCGCGGGCGCGCTCCTGGATCGGCGAGAGTTCGGTGAGCACCGCGTCGACCACCGGCTGCTTGCAGTCGAGACAGCCGATCGAGGCGGCCTTGCACCCCTCCTGGACCCACGCCTTCACCTCGTCGTCGGAGTAGACCTCGTGGAGCTGCCACACCGGGCAGTTGGCCGGGTCGCCCGGATCGTTGCGACGCACCCGCGCCGGGTCGGTGGGCATGGTGCGCAGCCGCTGCGCCACGTCCTTGGGGTCGTCACGCAGGGCGATGGTGTTGTGGTAGGACTTGGACATCTTCTGCCCGTCGAGCCCCGGCATCTTCGAGGCCTTGGTGAGCAGCGCCTGGGGCTCGGGCAGAATCACCCGGCCGCCCCCTTCCAGGTAGCCGAACAGCCGGTCGCGATCGCCCAGCGAGAGGTTGGCGTTGCCGTCGACCAGCGCCTGCCCCTCGCGCAGCCCCGCCTCGTCGCCCTCCTCCTGGTAGCGGCGGCGCAGCTCGCGGTAGAGCTTGGCGTTCTTCTTGCCCATGCCCTTGATCGCCGCCTCCGCCTTCTCCTCGAAATCGGGCTCGCGCCCGTAGAGGAAGTTGAAGCGGCGCGCCACCTCGCGGGTCAGCTCGACGTGGGCCACCTGGTCCTCGCCCACCGGCACCATCCCCGCCTTGTAGATGAGGATGTCGGCCGACTGCAGCAGCGGATAGCCGAGGAAGCCGTAGGTGGCGAGATCGCGCTCCTTGAGCTTCTCCTGCTGGTCCTTGTAGCTGGGCACCCGCTCCAGCCAGCCGAGCGGGGTGCACATGGAGAGCAGCACGTGGAGCTCGGCGTGCTCCGGCACCTTGGACTGGATGAAGAGCTTGGCGGCGTTGGGGTTGACCCCGGCGGCGAGCCAGTCGATCACCATCTCCCAGACATGGGCATTGATGTTCTGCGGCTCGTCGTAGTGGGTGGTCAGTGCGTGCCAGTCGGCGACGAAGAAGAAGCAGTCGTACTCGTGCTGCAGCTTGATCCAGTTTTTCAGCACCCCGTGGTAGTGGCCCAGGTGGAGGCGGCCGGTGGGGCGCATGCCGGAGAGTACGCGCTGGTGTTGGCTAGGAACGGCGTTCAAGAGTCTTCCCCAAGAGTCATCAATGCATCAAAAAGGCGATCACGGCGCTGAGCTGCTGGGGCTCCAGCCCCGCTACCCCCGCCAGGGCGGCCAGCAGCAGCGACACCGGCGGCCACAGGATCTCGCTCAGCAGGCCGGTGGCGAGCAGCGCCAGGAGGATAAGGAAACCGTAGGGCTCGATCCGCCCGAAGTGGTAGGCGGCGCGGCCGGGCAGCAGGCCGGTGAGCACCCGTCCGCCGTCGAGCGGCGGCAGCGGCAGCAGATTGAGCACCATCAGCAGGGTGTTGATGAACACCCCGGCGACACCGACGTAGATCAGGAAGCGCACCGCGCCGCCCACCGGCTCGCCGGCGGTGGAGAGGCCGAAATGCACCACCAGCGCCCAGAACAGCGCCATCAGCAGATTGGAGAGCGGCCCGGCGGCGGCCACCAGGGCCATGTCGCGCTTCGGCTGGTGCAGGTTGCGGGTGTTGATCGGCACCGGCTTGGCCCAGCCGAAGAGAAAACCGCCGAGCATCAGCAACAGTCCCGGCACCAGGATGGTACCGAGGGGATCGATGTGCTTGAGCGGATTGAGGGTCAATCGGCCGAGCATCTCGGCGGTGTGATCGCCGAGACGCCGCGCCATCCACCCGTGGGCGGTCTCGTGGACGGTGATCGCAAACAGCACCGGCAGCGCCCAGACCACGATCCGTTGAACAAGGCTTAGCTCTTCCATCGGCGGATTATACCGTTTTCGAAGAAGAAGATTTGTCCGCAAATGAACGCGAATGCACGCAAATGGAAGAGAAAATGGGAGCTTTCATGGTGTTTCCGAGTGCATTTTTGAAGTTACGTTCATTTTCCGCTTCGCTTCAGTTGAGTAGGGACGAGGCGCACCAGCTTCTACGGGGTGGTGCGCCTCGTCCCTCGGCACACCCTACACAACCCACAACCTCTTCATTCTTTTAATTTGCGTTTATTCGCGTTCATTTGCGGACAAATCTTCCTCTTATTCAAGGAACGAAGCGTCGCCCTTGCCGTGGCGGGTGATCTGCGGCTCGCCCTCGTCGAGGTGGATCACCGTGGTCGGCTCGAGATCGCAGTAGCCGCCGTCGATCACCAGGTCCACCCGGTTGCCGACGGTGTCGCGGATGTCGTAGGGATCGACCGGCGGATACTCCTCACCGGGCAGCATCAGGGTGGTGGAGAGCAGCGGCTCGCCCAGCTCCACCAGCAGCGCCCGGGCGATGGCGTTGTCGGGGATGCGGATGCCGATGTGGCGTCGCTTCTGGTTCATCACCCGCCGCGGCACCTCGTGGGTGGCGTTGAGGATGAAGGTAAAGGGGCCGGGGGTGAGCTGCTTGATCAGCCGGTAGGCGGTGTTGTCCACCTTGGCGTAGGTGGCCACCTCGGAGAGGTCGGAACACATCAGGGTGAACTTGTGCTTGTCGTCGAGCCGGCGCAGGGCGCGGATGCGGTCGAGCGCATCCTTGTCGCCGATATGGCAGCCGAGCGCGTAGCACGAATCGGTGGGATAGACGATCACCCCGCCGTCGCGCACCACGTCCACCGCCTGCCGCACCAGCCGCGCCTGCGGATTCTCCGCATGAATCTGAAAAAACTGGCCCATCTAGATAAAGCCTCGAAGAAGAACATTTGTCCGCAAATGAACGCAAATGCACGCAAATGAAAGAGAAAATCAGATTATTGATTCCTCTTCATTTCTTCTTATTTGCGTTTATTCGCGTTCATTTGCGGACAACTCTTCTGTATTTAAGGGAGGGTCACCGGCGCGGGCGGGGTCCACGAGGGGTCGCGGTGCTCGGCGATGACGTTGGTGTAGATGCCGCCGCGGACGTTGAATTCGGCGGTCACGCGCATGAAGTTGGGAGCGCAGGCGGCGACGAAGTCGTCGAGCATCCGGTTGGTCACGTCCTCGTGGAACGCCCCCTCCTCGCGGAAGCTCCACATGTAGAGCTTGAGCGACTTCAGCTCGATGCAGCGCGCGTTGGGTACGTAGTCGATGTGTATTTGGGCGAAGTCCGGCTGGCCGGTCTTGGGGCAGAGACAGGTGAACTCCGGAACCCGGATGCGGATGGTATAATCGCGCCCCGGCCGGGGGTTGTCGAAGGTTTCGAGATCCTTGCTGGGTTTCGTGGACATCGGCGTTCGCGGCTCATAAACGGTTGAGTGAAGCGGACAATTTTACCACCTTCCCATCGCCGGGACAGACCTTTCGGGCACCTCCCGTGGGGGCAATCCGAAACGGCGTCGAAGAGGAAAAATGGACAGGATTAACAGGATTTTTCAGGATTTACAGGCCAGACGGCACACGTTGTAGGAGCGGCCCCCAGGCCGCGATGGGGCGGAGTGCCGAACCTCGACGAGCCGGTGGCGGTAATCGGAGAGGGCGTCATCGCGGCCTAGGGGCCGCTCCTACAGCGAGACCACACCGCCAAATCCAAACCCGAGAAACACCTGTAAATCCTGAAAAATCCTGTTAATCCTGTCCATTTTCTCTTCCGCCCCGCCACCGCCCCCAATACCAACTACCCCCAATGAAGCTCACCAAGATCAAACTGGCCGGGTTCAAGTCCTTCGTCGACCCGACCACCATCCCCATCCCCAGCAACCTGGTCGGCATCGTCGGCCCCAACGGCTGCGGCAAGTCCAACACCATCGACGCGGTGCGCTGGGTGATGGGCGAGACCTCCGCCAAGCACCTGCGCGGCGAGTCGATGGCGGACGTCATCTTCAACGGCTCCAACTCCCGCAAGCCGGTGGGCCAGGCCTTCGTCGAACTGATCTTCGACAACAGCGACGGCGCCGCCGGCGGCCAGTACGCCCACTACGGCGAGATCTCGGTCAAACGCCTGGTCACCCGCGACGGCCAGTCCAACTACTACCTCAACGGCACCAAGTGCCGGCGGCGCGACATCACCGACATCTTCCTCGGCACCGGCCTCGGACCGCGCTCCTACGCGATCATCGAGCAGGGGATGATCTCGCGGGTGATCGAGGCCAAGCCCGAGGAGCTGCGCTCGTTCTTCGAGGAGGCGGCCGGCATCTCCAAATACAAGGAGCGCCGCCGCGAGACCGAGAACCGCATCCGCCACACCCGCGACAACCTCGACCGCCTCAGCGACCTGCGCGAAGAGCTGGACAAGCAGCTCAGCCGCCTGGAGCGCCAGTCGGCCACCGCCGAACGCTATAAGGGGTTGAAGCAAGAGGAGCGGGTGCTGAAGGCGGAGCTGCTGGCGCTGCGCTACCGCGCGGTGGATGGCGATGCCAACGCCCGCCAGCAGAAGATCAACGGACTGGAGACCGCCCTGGAGGCGGCGCTGGCCGCCCAGCGCGGCTACGAGAGCGCCATCGAGAAGGAGCGCGACGCCCACACCGAGGCCACCGACAGCCTCAACGTGGTGCAGGGGCGCTTCTACGGCGTGGGCGCGGAGATCGCCCGGGTCGAGCAGGCGATCCAGCACAACAAGGAGCTGAAGCGGCGCCAGGAGCACGAGCTGGAGCAGGCCGAACGGGCGTGGGGCGAACTGCACGCCCATATCGAGCGCGACCGCGCCCAGTTGGAGGAGCTGACCGCCGCGCTGGCGGAGGACGAGCCCGCGCTGGAGCTGGCGCGCGCCGCCGAGGAGGCCTCCGGCGAGGCCCGCATTGGGGCCGAAGAGCGGATGCAGGCGTGGCAGGAGGCGTGGGACGACTTCAACCGCCGCGCCGCCGAACCGACCCAGACCGCCCAGGTGGAACGCTCGCAGATCGAGCACATGGAGCGGCAGATGGAGCGCCAGCGCCAGCGCGCCGACCGCCTCGACGAAGAGCGCGGCCGGCTCGCCGACGAAGGGCTCACCGAGGAGATCGAGGAGCTGGCGCTGGCCGAGGCGGAGGGCGAGGAGCAGGCCACCCGCCTCCAGGAGGAGCTGGTCACCGCCCAGGAGGAGGGCCGCCGGCTGCGCGACGAGAACCGCGAGCTGGCCACCCGGCTGGATGGCCAGCGCGGCGAGCTGCAGACTGCCCGCGGCCGCCTCGCCTCGCTGGAGGCGCTGCAACAGGCGGCCCTCGGCAAGGGCTCGAAGAAGATCAGCGAGTGGCTCAAGCGCCAGGGCCTCACCGACGCCCCGCGACTGGCCCAGCACCTGAAGGTGGAGGGCGGCTGGGAGCGGGCGGTGGAGACCGTGCTCGGCGGCTCCCTGGAGGCGGTCTGCGTCGACGGCTTCGACGCGGTGAGCGCGGTGCTGGAGAGCCTGGAGGGCGGCACGCTGACCTTCTTCGACACCACCACGCCCTCGCCCGCGGCAGGCGAGGGCGATTGGCTGGCGGCGAAAGTGAGTGGTGACTACGCCGCCGGCGCGCTGCTCGCCGGGGTGCGCACCGCCGCCAGCCTGGAGGCGGCGCTGGCCCTGCGCGGCGGGCTGGCCGCCCACGAGTCGGTGATCACCCCCGAGGGGATCTGGCTCGGCCCGAGCTGGCTGCGGGTGGCCCGCGACGCCGATGAACATGCCGGCGTGCTCGCCCGCGAGCAGGAGATCAAGGAGCTTTCCGCCCGCACCGAGGCGTTGCAGGCGGCCATCGACGAGCTGACCGCCCAGCGCGACGAGGGACGTGCCCGCGTGCAGACGCTGGAGGAGCGGCGCGATTCCTTACAGAAAGAGGCCCACCAGGCGGGCCGCCGCCACGCCGAGGTCCGCTCCCAGCTCTCCGCCCGCCGCGCCCGCCTGGAGCAGCACGAGAACCGCATCCGCAACCTGGCCTCCGAGCGCGAGGAGGTGGAGCAGCAGCTCGGCCGCGACCGCGAGGAGCTGGAGAACTCGCGCATGCGCCTGCAGGAGGCGCTGGCCGAGATGGAAGTGCTCGCCCAGCAGCGCGACGAGCTGACCGGCGAGCGCGACCGCCTGCGCCAACTGCTCGAAGAGGTGCGCGACAAGGCGCGCGGCGACCGCGACTCGGCCCATCAACTGGCGATCCGGGTGGAGCAGCGGCGCACCCAGCGCAACGCCACCGAGCAGAACCTCGGGCGCATGGACGAGCAGATCGCCACCCTGGCCGAACGGCGCGAGGAGCTGCGCCTCACCCTCAGCGAGGGGGAGGAGCCGGTGCTGGAGATGGAGGCGGAGCTGGAGGAACTGCTCGCCCGCCGGGTGGAGGCGGAGACCGCGTTGAACGACGCGCGCAAACACGTCGAGACGGTGGACCACGAACTGCGCCGCCTGGACCAGGACCGCCACGGCGCCGAGCGGCGGGTGCAGGAGGTGCGCGGCCAGTTGGAGCAGGCGCGCATCAATGCCCAGGAGCTGAAGGTGCGCCGCCAGACCCTGGAGGAGCAGTTGGCGGAGACCGACTACCAGCTCGACGAGCTGTTCCAGCGGCTACCGGAGCAGGCCGACATCCCCACCTGGGAGCAACGGGTCGAGGAGGTGGGCCAGCGCATCAGCCGCCTCGGCCCGATCAACCTCGCCGCCATCGACGAGTTCAAGGAGCAGCAGGAGCGCAAGACCTACCTGGATGCGCAGAACGCCGACCTGGAGGAGGCGCTGAAGACCCTGGAGGGGGCCATCGCCAAGATCGACCGCGAGACCCGCGCCCGCTTCAAGGAGACCTTCGACCAGGTCAACGCCGGCATCAAGGAGCTGTTCCCGCGGCTCTTCGGCGGCGGCCAGGCGTTCCTCGAACTGACCGGCGAGGACCTGCTCGACACCGGCGTCTCGGTGATGGCCCGCCCGCCGGGCAAGAACATCCGCTCGATCCACCTGCTCTCCGGCGGCGAGAAGGCGCTCACCGCGGTGGCGCTGGTGTTCTCCATCTTCGAGCTGAACCCGGCGCCGTTTTGCATGCTCGACGAGGTGGACGCGCCGTTGGATGATGCCAACGTCGGCCGCTTCTCCCAGTTGATCAAGGAGAAGTCCGACAAGGTGCAGTTCATCTTCATCACCCACAACAAGGTGACCATGGAGATCGCCGACCAGCTCTGCGGCGTGACCATGCACGAGCCGGGCGTCTCGCGGCTGGTCTCGGTGGACGTCGAAGAGGCGGCCAAGCTGGCGGCGATGTGATGGCGGAGAGCATCTCCACGAATGGACTCAACCGCAAAGGGACAACCGTCAAAGCCGTTGAATCGCGGATTTCGCCGATGAACGCAGATTCAATGATTGAAAAATCCGCGCAAATCTGCGAAATCTGCGGTTGATCTCTTGAATCCGTATGGACCGACTGAACTCCTTCGACCGATGAACGTCCATAGACGCGAAAGGCAGCGCAATCTCTTCCCCTGTTCGCGTCTGTTTGCGTTCAATTGCGGACCACTCTTCTCTTAAACCGGTGCAACCGTGAGCGACGAATTCGATCCCAATCTGCTGCGTATGATCCTCGCCGGCGTCGGCGTGGTGGTGGTGCTCGCTGTCTACCTGTGGAGCCGCGGGCGCAGGAACGCGCGCAACGGCGGACGCTTCGAGGAGGAGCTGCCGCCCGGCGCCCTGGAGAACATGGAGGGGCTGACCCGCGAGATCGTCGAACCCGACGACGAGCTGCTCGCCCGCGAGGCCGCCGCCCTCGGCGCCGAGATGGCCTACCGGCACGGCGACACACCTGCCGAGGCCCCCTACGAGGAGGACTACGACGACCTCCCGCCGCCGCCCCGCGAAGAGCCGCCGCGCCGCCCAACGCCGCCGGCGGAACCGATGCCGCCGCGGGAAGCGCCGCGTGCCGCCCCGCCGCCGCCGACCCCGCAACCGAAGCCCCAGCCGGTGATGCGCATCGAGGATCCGGAGGCGGGCGAAGAGGAGGAAGAGGAGCCCTACCAGGGCGAGGAGAAGATCATCCCCCTGCACATCACCGCGCCGAAGGAGCTGGTCTTCACCGGCAGCGGCGTGCTGCGCGCGGTGGAGGAGACCGGCATGGTCTTCGGCGAGCTGGAGATCTTCCACCGCCACCTCGACGGCAAGCGCAAGCCGATCTTCAGCCTCGCCAACATGGTCAAGCCGGGCTCCTTCGATCTCGACGAGATGGAGGAGTTCACCACCCCCGGCATCACGCTCTTCATGCGCCTGCCCAACCCCCTCGGCGGCATCGCCGCCTTCGACGAGATGTACGGCGCCGCCCAGCGCATCGCCGGCATCCTCCACGGCGAGGTGCGCGACCCCAGCCGCGACCTGATGAACCGCCAGGTGGCCGAACACCTGCGCGAACAGATCCGCGAGTTCACCCGCAAGCAGAGGCTGGCGCAGGTGGGGAGTTCGTTCGCCGAGAGGAAATGACCGCCGCGGTACACCAACGCGCCGAAGCCTCTACCAGCCTCTGCTAATTTTTGGGGGGGCTATAGGGCGGGCCGCGCCCGCCGCGGCGGTGGGCAAGACCACCGATCGCCACACCACCACGCATCTTTCAACGGAGATCGCTACAATTGTGGTAACCCACCCACCAGGAATACCTCATGAGCACCTCCGTCCGCATCGACGACACCCTGATCGAACAGGCCCGCGCTGCCGCCAAGGCCGAATTCCGCACCGTCCAGGGACAGATCGAATTCTGGGCCAAGGTCGGTCGCGCCGCCCTCGACAACCCCGACCTGCCGGCCAGTTTCATTGCCGAAAGCCTGATGGCAATGGCCGAGCCCCGCGAAGAGGCCACCCCCTTCACCCCCCGCAGCAAAAAATGAGCTGGGAAGTCCGCCAGACCCGACGCTTCACCCGCGCCTACAAAAAACTCCACGACAACGTCGCCGCCGACGTGGACGAAGCGGTGGAGAAAATCGCCGACCATCCGGACATCGGCGAGAAGAAGCGGGGCGACCTATCCCATCTCCACGTCTACAAGTTCCACAGCCAGAATCAACTCTGGCTGCTGGGCTACAGCCTCGAAGAGGAGATCCGCCTGATCTACCTCGAAGCGGTCGGCCTCCACGAAAACTTCTACCGCGACCTGAAACACTGACCCGATCGCTTACCGCCCTCACCGCCCACCACGATCCCCGCCCGGCCCCAACAGCGCCGGAAAATCCACCTCCGCCCCCCCCACCATCCGATGGGCCGCCCCGTCCAAATGGACGGTTCGCGGGGCGATTACGGATCGCTAACATGGCTCCCGAAGTTCGACCGGTGAGTCACACTCCCCCGCCCGGACCAACCAAACGGTCGGCAGCAAAACGCGGCGACCGCCGCTCGCCACTCCACCCCAACTCACCATCACAACGACAACCGTGAGCACCCGCCTCCCGAACCCCGCGGGGGGGTCACGATCCGCAACCGGAGCCGGACATGAAAACTGGAGCCGATATCGAGAGCGTCGTCGAGCAGTACCTCAGCCACGGGAAACTATCCCTTCCGGCAAAGAACAACCTGGACTCGAGCGCACTCTCGGCGATCATCACCCTCTATTTCGGCGGCGAAATCAGCGCCGACGGGGTGGTTCTCAACGCCGCGAACGATTCGTTGTCGATCGACAACGTTCAACTCGGCACATCGGGTTTTTCGTTCTATTCGGCAACCGATTCCGTAACGGCGAGCCTCACCTTCACCGCCGGCAGCGATCTGGCCGATACCGCCATCGCCATCGTCATCACCCTGCCGGCCGCCTACCGTCTCTCGGAGAGCTTTTCCGGCCTCGCCGGCCTGCCCGGATTCGGCCTCGACGGTCTCGATCTCGAAACCGTCACCCTGACCATCGATTCCCAACAGGGCACCACCACGGCAGCGTTCTCCGCAACCGTCGATAGCGCCGCGTCGACCACCCTGAGCGGAACCTACGCCCCGGCGAGCGGCAGCCTGTTCCTGAAGTTGCAGAGCGGCTCGACGACGCAGGCCTACGCGACCATCGCCACCGTGGGCGACGGTTGCGGAACCTTCTTCGGGCTGTCGACCCCGCAGAGCCTCTCGCTGACCTCGCTGCCGCTGGTCGGGAGCGCCCTGGAGAGGCTCTCCGTCGCCGCCCTGGAGGGCTTCTCGATCCTCGCCGCCGACACCGCGATCAGCGCCACCTGGGCCGCCGCCCTGATCAAGCTGATCCCCACGGACTACCCCGCCCCGCCCTCCTCCGGCCTGTCGAAGGGGGGGACGCTGACCTCGACGCTGGACCTCGGCGGCATCACCCGACCGCTCACCCTGTCGTTGGCCGCATCCTCCCCGGCGTCCTCCCCGGCGGGCGACGGAACGGCGCAAAGCGACGCGCAGGGCGCCGCCAGCGCAACCGACAACCCGCTCTGGTACGACGTCGAAAAGAGCTTCGGCCCGGTCGACATCCAGAAGATCGGCGTGACCTACCAGGACGGCGCGCTGTGGGCGCTGCTCAACGCCTCGCTGACCGCCGGACCGCTGACCATCGCCCTCCAAGGGCTGGGGGTCGGCACACCGCTGACCACGGTCGCCCCCGAGTACCGCTTCGGCGGCGCCGACCTGACGTTGAACGTGCAGGCCGCCACCGCCAGCGGCGGCCTGGTCGGCACCCTCGACCCGCTCGACCTGTGCGGCGAAATCCTGTTCACCGGCAGCGCCTTCTCCCTCGGCGCGCTGGCGGGCTTCGAGCTGTCGGGGGAGACCCCCTCGCTGTTCGCCTACGGGACGGTCAGCGGCGACTTCGGCGGCCCGCCCTCCTTTTTCGTCAAGGGCATCGCGCTCGGCTTCGGCCTCAACCGCGCCCTGGTGATCCCGCCGGTGGCCGACGTCGGTCGCTTCCCACTGGTGCAGTGGGCGATGGGCCAGGGGACGCCGAGCGCCACGCCGGGCAGCGACCCCTCCCAACAGATCGCCGACACCCTGGCGACGCTGACCGACGCGGGCGCCCTGGCGTCGGCGCGAGGCAGCTTCTGGGGGGCGGCCGGCATCCGTTTCACCTCCTATGAAGTGGTCGACAGCTTCCTGCTCGCCGCCTTCGCGCGCGGCGGCGGCGGCGGCGAGGAGATCGACCTCCTCGGGGTATCGACCCTGACCCTGCCGCCGGGCGCCTCCTCCCCGGTGGTCAACGCCGTGCTCCAACTGGAGGCGAGCATCGCCCCCGCCGGCGGCTCCCTTTCGATCCTCGGCCAGTTGGAGAGATCCTCCTACCTCTTCGACCCCTCGGCCCATCTGAGCGGCGGCTTCGCCTTCTGCATCTGGTACGGCGGCGCCGAGCAGGGTCAATTCCTGATCACCATCGGCGGCTACAACCCGGCCTTCACCCTACCGGCCTACTATCCGGCGGTCCCGCGGATCACCCTGGATTGGCACGTCGACGACGACACCCGCATCACCGGCACGCAGTATTTCGCCATCACCTCCTCCGCGATCATGGCGGGGGGGACGCTCAGCGCCACCTGGAAGTCGGGGCCGATCAAGGCGTGGTTCAAGGTGGCCGCCGACTTCCTGATGACCTACAAGCCGTTCCACTACTACCTGGCGGCCAGCTGCCAGCTGGGCTGCTCGGTACGGGTCTCGCTGCTGTTCACCCACGTCACCCTCGACTTCCACCTCGGGCTCGGCCTCGAACTGTGGGGGCCGTCGCTGTCGGGCAAGGTCCACGTCCACCTGTCGGTGATCTCCTTCACCATCGGCTTCGGCAGCGCCGGGCAAAACAACGACACCACACTCCCCTGGTCGCAGTTCGTCGCCGAGATGCTGCCGGGCGGCGCCGGCGACCCAGCGGCCGAACGCCTGCCCGCGACCACCTCCGCCTCACCGCCGCACGCCGTGGTCCGGCTCCAGGTCACCGACGGCGCGCTGAAACCGCTGGCGGGAGCGGTCGGCTACCTGATCTCCCCCGAGGCCTTCGGCCTGCAACTGGAGAGCGCGATCCCGATCAAGACCTACCGCTTCGCGCCGGGCGCCGAGGTATCGGTAACCGAGCCGGCGAGCTACGACAGCGGCTTCGGTGTCGGGCCGGTGGGCCTGGCGGGAGCGGCCTTCACCTCCGACCTGGTGGTCACCCTGACCGATACGGAGGGCGCCCTGTTCACCGCGACGCCGATCGTACGCAACGTCCCCGCCGCCCTCTGGCAGACCAAGACGTTCGACGCCCACGGCGTCCCCCAGACCGACCCGATCAACGACGCGGTGGTCGCCGACTGCCTGGTCGGCTGGGAGCTGAGCGCGACCCTGCCGCCCACGACCGCGCCGCTGGTGGTGGAGAAGGGCTATCTCGAACAGACCACCTACGGCACCGCCAACGACGCCTACAGCGCCCCGGTGACGCCCCCCTCCGGCGTGGCGGTCAGCGGCAGCGTCACCACCACCATCGTCGGTGCGACGGCGAGCGCGAACCGCGCGGCCCTGCTGGCGGCGATCAATCGAACGGCATCGGCCGCGGTCACCGCACAGCCCTCGCTCGCCGGCCTCGCCGATGCGAGCGCCCCCGCCGCATTCACCGCCCCACCCCAAAGTTGCCTGCTGGGCGGCACGGCGCAGGCCGCCTGAGGAGACAACCATGAGCAGCGCAGCGACCGCCACCCACGTAACCTTCTCCCAACGACAGGCGAGCGCCCTGCCCGCCGGCAGCTACACCGTCGAGGTCGCCCAGACCGTCAATCAACTGCCCGGCAGCTTCGGCGCCAGCCTGCGCTTCGCCGTCGCCGCGCCCCGTTTCACCCTGCCGGGCGATACGGTGCATTCGACCTACCCGCCGGCGCTGGGCAGCGGCCCCTACTCCAACGTGCTGCCCCAGGTGGTGCTCAACACCCGCAGCCTGCCCTGGGCGCGCGAGGCCGGGGCGGGCAACCGCACCGCGCCGTGGCTGGCCGTGCTCACCATCGACCCGACCGAGTACAGCGCGCCGAGCGTGATGACGGTCCAGGACCTGGTGGCGCCGGACCAGACCCTCACCGGCGACGGCGTGGCCACCCCGGTGAACGGCACCCTGCCCGCGGGCTACCTCTCCTATCCGGACCTGAACCCGCTGGGCTATGGCGAGACCCCATCCGATCCGTGCCGCGTGGTCGACCTGCCCCTCGCCCTCTTCACCGGCATCGTGCCGTCGCTCGACGACCTCGGCTATCTCGCCCATCTCCGGCAGAGCGCCACCACCGATTCGCCGGACGCCACCGCGGAGAGCGCGAGCTATGCGGTGATCGCGGGAAACCGGGTGCCGCTGACCGGCGTCGAGAGCCACGCCCTGCTGGTGTCGCTGGAGGGGCTCGCCGACTACCTGCCGGACGACGCGGGGAACGCCTCTGCCGCCATCCCCTCCGGCACCGACCACGTCCGCCTGGTGGTGCTCCACGAGTGGAGCTTCTTCAACACCGGCGAGGGTCAGGCGGTGGTCGATCTGCTGGCGAACCTGAACGCCGATCCCGCCTCCGGCATCTCCAGCCTGCGCCTGCCGCCCGCCTCCGCCGCGACGCCCAACCCCTCCGCCGCGGCCATGACCACCGCGTTCGGCGACCTGCAAACCGGCAGCCTGAGCGAGACCGACGCCGACGCGCTGGTGCAGAACGCCTTCGCCATGGGCTACGTGCCGATGGACCAGCGATTCGACAACGGCGACCAATCGGTCGGCTGGTATCGCGGCCCGCTGGCACCGACGGCGGTCAACCGGAGCGTCGCCGTGCCCGCCGCCGCAGCCGACAGCCTGCTCTATTACGACCCGCTGAGCGGCATGTTCGACGTCTCCTGCGCCGCCGCCTGGCAACTGGGCCAACTGCTGGCGCTGCAATCCAGGCACTACGCCGCGCAGCTCTATCGCTGGAAGGCGGGGCAGAGCCAAAGCCGCATCGACCAGGCCGAACAGCAACAACTCGCCGCCGCGCTGGCGGGCTCATCCGCCTTCTCCCCGCTGCTGACGACGCGCCAAGGCCGCGTGGAGAGCCAGGGCGCGATCGCCGTGCCGCAACCGGTCGTCGACTTCATCGCCGACCTGCGGCTGCTGGCCGGTCTCCCCTTCGCCTATCTGGTACCGAGCGATCAAATGCTACCGCCGGAATCGCTGCGCTGGTTCCAGCTCGACGACGGCTGGGTCGATGCGCTGGTCGACGGCGCCTTCAGCATCGGCCGCGCCATGCCCGGAGGCGCCACCGACGGCGAGGCGCAGCGGATCGCGGCCCTCGCCGACGCGGTCACCGCCGCGATGCGGGGCAAGCGCGCCAACCCCCGGCCGGACGCCGCGACCGACACCACCTCATCGAGCGGGAGTGTCGCCCTCTCCGGCTTCCTGTTGCGCTCGCGGCTGGTCGCCGACCTGCCGGGATTGCAGGTGAAGATCTACGACTCCGCGGCACAGACCACGCAACTGCCGATCCTGCGCTTCACCGCCCTCTCCGCCGACGTCGCCCTCTGTCTGGTGGAGGGGATCGCCGGCTACCTGACCGTCAGCGAGCCTCCGGAGGCGCTGCATTGCGGCGTGGAGGGCGGCCCCGGCGCCTTCATCACCACCCTGCGTCAACCCCCCGGCGCCGGGAGCGACGACGCCGGCCGGCAGCTCGGCACCTCCGCCCCCCTCACCACGCGCGGCGACGGACGGACCCTGGCGGTGGCCACCTCGGCGGCGACCATCGCGCGGCAGCTCGGCGCGGCGGGCGCCGCCGTCCCCACCTTCACCTCGGCCGAGTGGGCGCTGCAGACCGTACAGGGGGCCGCGCAGTACCACTTCGACCTGACCGGCAACGGGAACCCGTGACATGACGACGACGACCCCACCGCCCTCCTCGCGCATCGTGGTCCCGGTGCATCTCGCCGCCTTCTGCATCGGCACCCCGGACCTGGAGCACACCGGCGACTGGTTCGCCGGCGCGATGACCGACTACCGCACGCCGCGCCAGGGCGCCGAGCAGGCGCTGATCGGGCAGAACGTGGTCCGTCCGCTGGACGAGGCGCCGCTGCAGCCCCTCGAACAGGGGATCCACCTGCACTGGAAGCTGCCCGGGGCGATGACCACCGGCTCGCTCGGCAGCGACGGGTCGATGACCTTTCCCGCCGTCCCCAACCGCTGGCTGGTCACCCGGCTGGTGATCGACGGAGGGCAGGTCACACCGACCAGCTGGGTCGTCATCAGCGACTACCTCTCCACCAGCCAAGGCGACGGCCAGAGCCTGCTCACCCTGCCGGTGCAGGACGACAACCAACAGCTGGCGCCCGCCTATGCAGGCCTCTGCGTGCCCCTCGCCACCTATCGGGCCGCGGACTACGCCGAGGTCGCCGCCGACTTCCAGAGCCAGACCGGTTCGCCGCTGACCGCGGTGGCCAGCGGCGAACCGGCCTTCGCGGCGTTCTACCCCAACTGCCGCAACCTCTTCGGCTTCCACGACAGCCTCGACGACCTGGAGGGCGCCGCCACCGTCAGCTACGTGGTCAGCGGCTGGTATTCGGAGCCGGACCAGGACATCGCCCACGGCTACGACTCGGCCGCCGCGCTGGAGGAGGCGCTGGGCTGGCAGGTGAGCGGCGAGCTGACCACCCCGGTCACCCTCTGCTACGGCGTATGCCAGGGGATCCCGTGGAACCCCGCGACCCGCTACCTGGCGGATGAGGAGGGACCGACGCCCCCCGCCATCGCCGCCGGGCTGGGCATCGGCAACACCAGCGCCGAGGCGCTGTCGGCCTACTACGCCGGCAAATTCGACAACGGCGACGGCGGCTTCCAGCAGCTCTTCACCGCGCTGCAGTACGGCCTGCTCGACACCCTCGCGCAACCCACCGGCGGGCAGTTGGCGAACCTCTATCTGGAGCTGCTGGCCAGCCAGTTCGCCACCACCGAGGCCACCTCGCTCTACGCCATCTACGACACCACCGAATCCCCGGCGGCCCCGGTCGCCGGCGGGACGCTGCCCGCCCCCCTCGCCGATGGCCTCAACCGCCTCAATCAGGCCATCGAAACCGCCGCCCGCAGCGCCGCCTATGTCGAGGCGTACCGGTGGCAGCTGTTCGCCGACTGGTGCCACCTCGTCGAGGCGAGCGGGAACGACCAGGCCGGCGCCGAGGAGCTGACCCGGGCGCGCTACGAGGCCCTCCAGGGGCTGCTCACCGCCAATACCCAACTGACGAACGCCGCCGCCACGCAGCAGAGCGCACTGGAGGCGCAACTGCCCGCCTCGCTGACCCTGCGGCCGGTCCCCGGACCGCTCATCGCCAAGCCCGCGGAACTCAACGTGGTCCTCGATTTCGCCGCCGGCAGCGTCGCCACCCGCCCCCCCGGCGCCTCGACCGCCGCCGGACTGCCGCTGCTGCCCTGCCGGCTGTCGAGCGAGCTGGTGAGCCAGTTGCAGATCGACACCACCACGCTGAAGGCGACGCAATACGCCGTGGCCGCCGCCGGCGTCACCTCCGCGCTGCTGTATGGCGACACTTCGGCCGCGCTGATCGAGGAGGCGTGTCTGTTCAACGGCACCCTCGGCGCGGCGCACAGCGGTCAGGCCGCCGACCAGGTCACCGCGGCGCTGGCCGACTACCTCGCCGGCCAGGCCGATGCGGCGCAGGGCGTCACCATCGGCGAGGTCACCGGAGCCGCGCCGGCCGAGGTCGCCATATCGTGGTGGAACGACAACGCGGCGGAGCCGCTGCTGGTCGCCTACACCGTCTCCTTCCTGCCGATGTTCGACACCCTGGAAGAGGGTGCGCCGATGGACTACGGCGCGGATTTCATCACCGGCGCCTTCACCATCGACCCCGCCCAACCCGCCTTCCTCAGCGGCAGCGCCGGACCGCCCCCCGCCTCCGCCGACTCGTTCACCCAACAGGCCAGCGGCTTCGCCCCCGCCTCGTCCTGCGCGGCGCAACAGCTCGAGGCGCAGCTCACCGCCTATCTGGCCGCCAACCCCGACGAGACCCTGCAGGAGATCTGCAACGACCTGGCGAAAAACAGCGTCTTCACCCTGCCGCTCGCCGGCCTCTCGGCGTTCTGGCTGACGCGCAGACAGGCGCTGCAGCTGCCGATCGAGGTCGCCGCCGACTCGCCCTATGCCAATCTGACCGCGCAGGTCGCCGCCGCGATCGGCAGCGGCCTCACCGTCGCCCCCGCGGTCAACGGCGACTTCAACCCGCTGCGCGCCGGCTGGCTGAGCCCGCAACTGACCCTGGTGGACCGCTTCGGCGGCAGACACCCCATCGATTTCAGCGAGGCCTACGTCTCGGCGGCCACCTCGCCCCCCGCCCCCCTCGGCGACACGCTGCCCACCCTCCAGCTCCCCCCCCGCCTCGTCCAGGGCGGACAGCTCGCCTTCCGCTGGGTCGGCAACACCCCCGCGGCACTCGCCCAGGCGACCGGGCAACCGGCCAGCTCGCCGATCTGCGGCTGGCTCCTCGCCGACCACCTGCAGGAGGGGTTCTTCCTCTACCAGGCCGACGGCATGCCGCTGGGCTCGCTGACCCTGAACGGCGACGGCAGCGCGCTCCTGTGGCAGAGCGCCCCCGGCGACAACCGCACCATCGGCCAGGACCTCGCCACCGTGATGGCCACCGCCCACCCGCAGCTCGCCGAGCTGGCACAGGGGCTGGCGGGCAACGGCGTCGACTACTTCCGGCAGTGCTGGTCGGCGCTCACCGCGACCTACGGCGCGCTGCCCCCCAACCCGGACCCGGGCGCCGGCTACGCCTGGCTGATCGGCCGCCCGGTGGCGCTGACGCAGATCGAACTCGCCCTCCACCTCGACGGCATGCAGGCGCTCAACCAGAGCTTCGACCTCTACTCCGCGAGCGACATCGTCACCACCGGCAACGGTGTCGTCGGGGTCCAATTCCCGGTGGTGCTGGGCGGCGGCGGGGTGATTCCGGACGGGGTGCTCGGCTATTTTCTCGGCGACGCCACGGCGGGCGGCTTCGACTTCGGCACGTTCTACAGCTCCGGCGCGCAGTCGACCGGCTCCGGGGTAGAGACGCCGACGCAGGCGACCATCACCCTCACCGCGCAACCCGGCTTCGATCCCGACGCGCCCTTCACCCCGCCGCAGTTCGGCAACGGCCGCGTGCGCGCCGCGGTACTGTGCGCCCCCCACCTGCCGCTGCACGCCAGCACCGGCATCCTGCCGACCGCCGAACTCGCCCTGCCGCAGGGGCAGGTCGCCGACGCGCTGGCCAACATGGAGCTGTGGCTGCGCGCCTCGCCGCTGCTCCGCGGCCAGGCGTTGCGCCTGCCGGTGCCGCGCATGGCCGGCTACGGCCTCTCCTTCGTCGAGCCCGCCACCGGCGACGGCCGTTGGCAGGTGACGACCCAACTGGAGGTGCCCACCGGCGGTGCGCTGTGGGGCTACAGCCCGCAATCGATCGTCGGCGGCTGGCTGCGCTTCAACCGCCAGGTGCTGAGCTGCACCCTGGGCAACGCCTCCGGCGGGGCGACGCTCACCGGCGGCAGCGTCAACAACGGCCTGAGCGTGACCCTGAGCAACGACACCCCGGTGCCGCTGACCTTCACCCCGGGCACCGCCCCGCCCCTCGGCGGCACGCCGAGCGGGAGCGTCTTCTACCTGCAGTTCGGCGCCGCCGTCGCCACCGCCGACGTCGCCGCGATCACCCTCGCCAACCCGGCGTGGCGCTTCACCGCGCTCAGCGACGCGAGCCACGGCGCCTACTGGGCGGCGACCCCCGCCGGCGCCGCGGTCACCCTCGCCCCCGGCGCCACGCTGACCCTTGAGGTCGGCAATCTGACGGTCGCCCCGGCGCTCACCTCGACCGTGCTGACGCTCAGCTACGCCGGGCTCGCGCAGACCCCGAACGGCGTCTTCCAGCAGACCGTTGCGATCCAACCGCCCACCTCCCAGGAGCCCACCCGATGAGCGGACCCGACAGCCTCTTCAGTGACTTCAGCGTCACCAGCATCTCGTTCGTGCTGAACAACGGCGACACCCCCGGCACGGTCTACCGCGGCGGCTCGATGACCCTCAACCGATTGTCGCTGGTGATGACGGTGAACAGCCCACTGACCTTCACGCCGGGCACCCCATGCCCCCCCGCATCGGTGGGCGCGGAAGGCGGGACGTTGCTCTACATCGACTTCAAACCGCTCGGCCTGAGCGCCGCCCAGTTCGCCGCGCTCAAGGTCACCGCGCCCGGTTGGCAGGCCCAGCAGGTCGCCAGCCACGACGATCCCGACGCCCAACCGCTCTGCCTGACCCCGACCGCCACGCAGTCGCTCACCAGCGGCGGCAGCGTCACCTTTGCGATCTCCGGCTTCGCCACCGGGATGGCAGCGACGGGCAGCAACCCGGTGCAGCTTGACGTCGAGATCTATCACGTCGCCGGTTTCGCCGTGGGCATCGACGCGCAGCTGGCGACCTTCCAGGTCAACGTGTCGCCGCCGCCCTCGCCCGGCCTGAAGAGCCTCGCCAAGGCCATCACCCTGACCCCCACACCGGGCTTTATCGTCACCTCCGGCGGCGGCACCGAGCTCTCCAACAGCGTGATCTTCACCCTCGCCGGCCAACCGGGCATCGCCGTGCCGAAGGCCACCGACAAGACCTGCATCCAAGTGCAGTTCTTCTACGCGGACGCCTCTCCGGGCAACGGCGCGTTGACCAGCGCGACCTGCGCCAGCGCCATCCAGCTCTCCCTGCCGCCCAAATGGAAATTCACCTTCAATCCGTCTTCGGCGAATCCCACCTGGGACCTGATTCCACCGTCCGGCGAACCCATTGTGCACAGCGGCAAGGACAGCGCGGTGAGCTTCACCTTCAGCGGGATCGTCTCCACCCTCGCCCCGGGTGCGACCCCCGTCTTCTTCCACGTCACCGGGATCGACGGCTATCAGGACACGGTGCTGAGCACGGTCATCAACAAGATCCCCTGTGCCGTCATCGACTACTTCATGATCCAGCCGGGCTTCCTCGACGCCACCGCCGCGACGACCCCGGTGACGCTCAGCTGGAGCACGCGCAACGCCCAGAGCGTCGTGTTGCAGACGCCCGACGGCTACAAAACCGTCGGCGCCAGCGGGGCCCTGCAGCTGACCGCAAACCGGCCGTACGACTACAACCTGACGGCGCGGGGCGAACTGGACGCACAGAACGAGGCGTTCGCCTCCGCCGCGCTCAGCGCCTCACCGCAGGTCACCGCCTTCACCGTCACCCCGGCGCGCATCTGCCAGACCGACTTCCCGCGGCAGGTGAGCGTGAGCTGGAGCGCCACCGGCTGCTCCTCGGTGAAGATCATCGGCGCGGATGGGAACGTCTACCTGGATGGCGGAGAGGCGAGCGGCTCGACCACGCTGACCCTGAGCGGACCGCAACTGCTGACGCTACAACCGGATACGGCAACCCAGCCGTGGCAATCCAAAAAATGCCTGGTGGCCGCCTTCGCGCCGAAATACCAGCGCATCACGCAACAGTTCGTGAACGGGTTCAGCAACAGCTACACCCTCTCCATCACCGGCGAGGGCGACACCGGCAATCCGCTGATCACCCTCACGCCGCTGCCGTTCCCGAGCAGCACACCCGCCGCCGCAGAGGTCACCCGCGGCATCCTCTGCAGCCCGACGGAACCGGTGGCGCTGCTCTACACGCAGAACCGCTACGCGAGTGGCACCGCCGCGGGGAGCGCGGTGAACTTCCGCATCTTCGATCTGTATAGCGGGACGCTGTACGCCTATATCGAGGTGGAGGATCTGAGCGAGGCAGCATTCTGCTTCGGCAACAACGGTCAGGATCTGCTGGTCTACGGCTGTTCGAGCGACCCGATCATCCTCCCGCAGATCGTCACCCTGGCCTGCACGGAAACGGCACAGGGCGGCCGCAGCTATGCACTGACCGCTCCCCCCTCCTATTCGCCGGGGGTCAGCAACGGCGACATCATCTCGGTCTTCTACCTCCTCGCCGACCGCACGCCTGGCGTCGTCAATCAACACAGCGGCGGCGTCTATGCAGGCAGCCACCGCACGCAGCCGCCAGGCTATCCGCCGGGTGTCCTCGTGTCGCACTGCACCCCAAGCGGAGGTGAATCGGTAGACTTCCCGCTCCCCATCACGTGTACCTACTCGTTTTCGCTCTCCGCCAACGGGGATAAGATCTACTGGACCCGCTACGACCGGCCCCAGCTCGGAATCCTGCAGTTCGAACCCATCGACAATCAAGACGAACCCTCTTGGTCATACTCGCTCCCCCCCGGCACCCTGCTCCCGCTGGTCAGCGCCGACGACGAGGTCTTCATCGGTGTGCAGACCCTCGGCGATGGCGGGGGGAGCAACGTCGTCACCCTCGCCGCCGCGGCGTTGCCGAGTGACCAGCAGACCCCCGTCCTCCAGGACGACCTGGCCGTCGCCTCCGGCGTGACCATCGGCGACCTGGCACAGTGCTGTCTGATCCCCTTCAACACCGACAGTCGCTATTTCGCCCTGCTGGATAACAGCTCGGGGGCGAGCATCCTGACCACCGAGGGCCACGCCACGCCGGCCACCGCGTCGTTCGGCGGCGAGGCGTCCGCGGACGCCGACTGGACGATGGGCAATCGGTTCACCAACTCCCTCAACGGGGCGGCCGTCTCGCCGGACGATTCGATGATCGTCCAGGTCACCGCCAACGCGGATCAATACAACCTGATCTACAACGACCTCTACCGGATCAAGGACACCCCGCTGGCGATCGGCTCCGCGGCGACCGATCTGGTGGTCGCCCCCGACGGCACCCGGGTGTTCTGCTGGAGCAGCGCCGCGACCGGTGAAGGGGGGTACCTCCTCGACCTGCCGACTTCGCCAACGGCGTCCACCCGCGTCACCCCCGTGTTTGCCGGGGAGACGGTCTCGACGGCCTGCTTCTCACCGGACGCCTCGGCGCTGTGGGCCGGCGGCGGCGGTGTCGCGCGGTACGACCTGACGTCGGGCGACAGCCAAACGCTGCCCCTGCCCACGCTGACGAAATTCCCCAACCGCCAAGCGGTCGCCATCGCCACCGACAGCCAGGGAGAACACGCCTTCGTCCTGGTCCACGACGGGAAGGGCCAATTCAGCCTGCTGGTCGTCATGACGACCTGCACCGGGCTGGCGCTGCAATCGAGCACGGTGGTCTTCACCGACGGCGCGACCGGGGAGGCGTTCCTCTGCGCGGCCCCGAACGGCAACCACCTCTACGTCACCGACGGCGCCAACCGGCAGGTGTGGCGCTTCACCCTCGACCAGACGCCCTCCTATCAGCTCGGCGCCACGCCGCTCCCGCTGGGCGGCGGCGGCAGCGTCCTCTCCCAGGCGATGAGCGAGGACGGGGGCCAGCTCTATCTGCTGAGCACGGCCACCGACGGCTACCAGTTGCTGACCGTCGACCTGGAGGCCTTCGCGATCTCCGCCACACCGGGTTCGTCGCTCTTCCCCGCAGGCGCCAACCTCTGCGGGCTGGGTGCCATGACCCTCTCGCCGGACGGCGCCTTCCTGTTGTGTCTCGGCCGGACCACCACCACCGGAACGGAGACCGGCGCCCCCCCGGCCGACGGTCTGGTCGTCTTCATCGATACCGCGACCGGCCGGCCGACGCGCTATCTCGACTGGTCGCAGGCCGCCACGGCCCGGGGCGACGTCGCGATCACCCCCGACGGCACGACCATCCTGGTTGCGGACGGCTCGGACACCCTGCAACAGGCGCTCCTCGTGGAACCACCAAAGGCCGCCAACGCCCCGGCGCCCGCTTGACAGCTTCCGGAGGGGCCGCGTAGGTTGCCGATCCATCGGGGCGGCGCGCGCGCCGCATCGAACCGCGCGGCGGGAGCGGTCGCGAATTCGCCCCGCTCTCCCCCGCCCCGTCCCCTACCGAAGACAGACGATCACATGGATGTCGGCGATGAAACCCTATGGCATTCTCCTGATCGACGACCACACCCTGTTCCGCACCGGGCTGCGTATGGTCCTGGAGAGCGCGATGGCGGACGTGGAGATCGCCGAGGCGGCCTCGCCGGCGGAGATCCCCGAGCAGGAGGGCGGACCCGAGCTGATCCTCCTGGATATCCAACTGCCGGAGCTGAACGGTCTCGACGCGATGGACTCGCTGAGGGAGCGCTGGCCCGAGGCGGCGATCGTCGTGCTCTCCGCCTTCCAGTGCAGCAACAACATCCAGCTCGCCCGCCAGCGCGGCGCCCGCGCCTTCCTCTCCAAGAGCGACACCGGCGCCGACATCGTTGCGGTAATCGAGGACATCCGCCGCGGGCGCGCCGTTGCCGTGCCGCCGCTCGCCGACGAGCGGGAGATGCCGCAGCAGCCGCGGCTGACCGCACGGCAGTGTGAGGTGCTCGACCTGATGGCCCGCGGACACCCCAACAAGGTGATCGCCCGCGAACTCCAACTCTCCGAGAACACCGTGCGCTGGCACGTACAGGCGCTGCTCGGCATCCTCGGCGCCGGCAGCCGCACCGAAGCGGTATTCATCGGCCGCAGCAGCGGGCTGATCGGCTAGTGGAGGCGGAGACGGGGGCGGCGGAGGAGCGCATCCGGGTCGAGCAGCTGAAGCTGGCCCTGCGCAACATCATCCACTCCGCCGCCCCGCCGCCGTTCGTGGTGATCCTCACCACGCTGACCCTCTATCACGATGGCGACCCGCCGGCACTGCTGATCTGGGGCGCGGTGACGATCCTCTCCGGCCTGCTCCACACCTACCTCGCCTGGCGGCGGCTCGCCGCGGGCATCGAGGCGGCGCGAAGCCGATCGGTGCAGGCGGGGCTGATCGCCACCACCACCGCGTTGGCCGCCAGTTGGGCCGCCTGGCCGTGGGTCGCGCTGGTCGCCCACGACACCGTCAACGAGGTGGTGATCATCACCGTCCTCACCGGGGTCGCCGCCTATTCGGTGGCGACGCTCGCCGCGGTCTATCCCGCGGTGGTAGCGTTCGTGGTGGTCGAACTCGGCGGCCTGATCGGCAAGCTGATCAGCCTCGACGAGGGCGGCTTCCCGATCATGGGTGTGTTCGCCGCGCTCTACCTGCTCGGCCTGCTCGGCATCGCCCGCAGCGGCGCCGGCGCGGCGCGCGCCGGGATCATGCTGCGCTTCGAAAACCTCGCCCTGGTCGAGCGGCTGGAGGAGGAGAAGCGCCACGCCGAACGGGCCCACCGGGAGGCGGAGCGGGCCAACCGGGCGAAATCCAGGTTCCTGGCGGCGGCCAGTCACGACCTGCGCCAGCCGATCCACGCCCAGGGGCTGTTCATGGACGTGCTCGGCAACAGCGGCCTCACCCCGGCGCAGGGGGAGCTGCTCGACCACCTGCGGGGGGCCTGGCAGGCCTCCCTCGAGATGCTCGACACCCTGCTCGACTTCTCGCGCATCGAGGCCGGCACGGTCCTGGTGCAGCCGCACCCCTTCCCGCTGCAACCGCTGCTCGCCAAGCTGGAGCGCGAGTTCGGCCCGCAGGCCGACCACGAGGGGCTGGTCTACCGCTCGCGGGACAGCGCCCTGGCGGTCGACTCCGACCCGGTGCTGGTGGAGCTGATCCTGCGCAACCTGCTCGCCAACGCCATCCGCTACAGCCGGCGGGGCGGCGTGCTGATCGGCTGCCGCCGGCGCGGCGGGCGGGCGGTGATCGAGGTGTGGGACACCGGCATCGGCATCGCCCGCGAGCAGCACGAGGAGATCTTCCAGGCCTTCTCCCAGATCGGCAACCGCGAGCGGGACCGGCGCAACGGCCTCGGCCTCGGACTGGCGATCGTCCGCGGTCTGGCCGAGGCGCTGGGGGCGCCGCTGTCGCTCGCCTCGCGTAGCGGACGCGGCAGCGTGTTCCGCCTGGCCGTGCCGCTGGCCCGCGCGGAACGGATCGAGCCGGTCGCCGGGGTGGAGGCGCCGGAGCGGCGCGCGCTCGGCCTGCGGGTGTTGATCATCGACGACGACGAGACGATCCGCACGGGCATGGTGAAGCTGCTGGCGTCGTGGGGCTGCCGCTGCCGGGCGGTGGAGGCGGCCGCACCGGCGCGGCAGGCGGCGGAGATCTTGCGGCCGGAGCTGGTGATCAGCGACCTCCGCCTGCCGGCGGGGCAGAGCGGGTTCCAGGCGATCGCCGCGGTACGCGCTGCGCTCGGACGGCCGCGCCTGCCGGCCCTGCTGGTCACCGGCGACACCTCCCCCGAGCGACTGCGCGAGGCGGCGGCCAACGAGATCCCGCTGGTACACAAGCCGATCCTCGCCGAGCAGCTCTATCGGCATATCATGGCGCTCCTCGACGGCGGGGGCGGAAACGATCCCGCACCACCTTCGCCGCCGGCGAGCGCCTACGCCCGAAAAAGTGAAGCGACATGAACCCGACCCCACCCCGCATCGTGATCCTCGCCGGCCCCAACGGCGCCGGCAAGTCCACCTCCGCCCCGCGCATCCTGCGCGACGCCCTCGGCGTCGACGAATTCGTCAACGCCGACGTCATCGCCCAAGGCCTCTCCGGCCTCCACCCCGAGCGGGTGGCGATGGAGGCCGGCCGGATCATGCTCAAGCGGATCAAGGCACTGGCCGCCGCCCGCCGCAGCTTCGCCTTCGAGACCACGCTCTCCACCCGCTCCTTCGCGCCGTGGCTCGCCGGGTTGGAGGAGGGGGGTTACCACCTCCACCTCAACTATGTCTGGGTCCCGGCGCCCGAACTCTCCATTGCCCGCGTCGCTGAACGGGTCCGCCAGGGCGGACACCACGTCCCCCCCGACATCATTCGAAGGCGTTACCGGAAAAGTCTCGACAACTTCTTCCACCTCTACCGCCCATTGGCAACCCACTGGGTCTTCTACGATAATTCACGCAACCGGGACCTCCGCCCCGTCGCCATCGGCAGCGGCCGAACCACCCGCGAGATCCTCGACCCCGACACCTGGAACCGAGTCATGCCCCAGCAACCCGCCGCCCGGGAAGAGCCCGCCCGCTACCGCACCGAGTTCGACCGCGAGGTCGAGGCGATCACCCGCGCCGGCAACGAGGCGATCCACGAGGCCCTCTGGCAACACTGCCACGCCGGCAACCCGGTCGCCGTCTGGGAAAACGAACAGGTGGTCTGGATCCAGCCCGACGAACTGCGCGAATTCCTGGAGAACAACCCCCTCCCACCCAAGCCGTAGCACCGCACACCGAACACCCGCCTCCTTCCCATCCCCCGCGCAATGCCCTAACGTGACGGCCAAACGACAAGGAGGCCGCCCGTGACCGACCCGCGCACCCGCATCCATTTCCGCAACGACGAACTTCTCTTCACCTGCCCTCACACCGGTATCGACGAGCGGCGCCCCCTCGACGAGGGCGACCGCGACCGCCTCCAGGGCTGGATCGACGACTACGCCGCCGCCCGCGCCGCGCCGGAGGAACAACAGACATCGCACCTGTTGACCCTCGGCGGAGCGCTGTTCCGGTGGCTCGACGGCGCCGAGGGTTGGCTGCGGCGAGCCAAGGCGGGCGTCACGCCCCCGTGGCTGGTGGAGTTCGAATGCGCCGTCCGCGACGAGGCGGCGGCGCCGTTCCGCGACGCCCCGTGGGAGCTGCTCGCCGACGGCGACGGCTTCCTCGCCGCCGACGCCACCCTGCGCTACACCCCGCTACGCCGCCTCGGCCGCCCCGCCGCACCGCTTCCCCCCTCCCACCACCGCCTCTCGCTGCTGTTCATGGCCGCCGCCCCCGAAGCCGACGGGGTGGCGGTACTGGACTTCGAACGGGAAGAGGCGGCGATCCTCGACGCCACCGGCGACCTCGGCCTCGATCTCACCGTGGAGGAGAGCGGCTGCCTGCCGCTCCTGGGGGAGGCCATCGCCCGCGAGGTGCCGGCGGAGGCGCCCCTCGGCGTCCTCCACCTCTCCTGCCACGGCACCCACGCCGCCAAACCCGCCCTGCTGCTGGAGGACGACGAGGGGCTCCCCGCCCTCGCCGAGGGCCACGCCCTGCTCCACGAGTTCGGCACCCACCCGCCCCGCCTGCTTTTCCTCTCCGCCTGCCATACCGCCGAGGGGGATGGTTGGATCGTCGCCCCCCTCTCCGCCCACCTGCTGGCCGGCGGCATCCCCGCGGTGCTCGGCTGGAGCGGCCCGGTGGGGGACCACCAGGCGATCCTGTTCGCCCAGACCCTCTACCGACAGCTCGCCCGCAAGGCCCCCCTGGAGCGCGCCCTGGCCGACGCCCGCCACCACCTGCTCGCCCCCGGCGACGACCGCGAGCCCGCCCGCGACTGGCACCTGGCGCGGCTCTTCCTCGGCCCGAGAGGGGGCGGCCCGCTCACCGTCGGAGAGCGCTCCCGCCACCGCAAGGGCGACGAACTGGGCCACAAGGAGTTCCTCGATACCAAGGGGGCCCGGGTGCCGGTGGCCGGGCGGCGCGAGTTCGTCGGTCGCCGCCGGCCGCTGCAACGGGCGATCCGCGCCCTGCGCCGCGGCGACAAGGCGGGGCTGCTGATCCACGGCATGGGGCGCCAGGGCAAATCGAGCCTGGCGGCGCGCATCGCCAACCGGCTGGCCCAGGAGTGGACCCTCAGCGTGGTGTTCGGTCGCTACGACGCCCCGGCGGTGCTGGAGGCGATCCGTAGCGCGGTCGGCGGCGAAGAGGTGGAACGGATCGTCCGCGACTACCGCACGGCTGTGGCGGAGGACCCCACCGCCCTGGAGCCGGCGCTGCGCCAGCTCCTCGAAGGCCCCTGCCGCGAGCGGATCGTCGACGAGCACGGCCGCACCACCCACCGCCCCCTGCTGCTGGCGGTGGACGACCTGGAGCGCATCCTGCTCCCCCGCGAGGGGGGCCTGCACACCATCGACCCCGACTACATCCCGGTGCTACGCGCCCTGCTGCGCGCCTTCCGCCAAGCCGACAGCGACTCCCGGCTGCTCCTCACCAGCCGCTACACCTTCACCCTCCCCGACGACGGGGCGGAGCTGGCCGACGTCCTCCTCCCCCTGCCGCTGGCGCCGATGGACGCCACCGAAGGGCGCAAGCAGGTGACCCAGAAACTGGCCACCCTCCCGGCGGAGGAGGCGGCACGTTTCGACCCCCGGCGCACCGCCCGCTGCATCGCCGCGGCCCACGGCAACCCCGGCCTCCAGGACCGCCTCTTCACCCTCGCGGTGGAGAACCCCTCCGCCTGCGACCGGGCCCTGGACGCCATGGAGGCCTACCTCGCCACCGGCAAGGCACCCGAGGAGCAACAGACCCGCGACTTCCTCGACAATCTGGTGCTGGAGCAGTTGGTGGGCCTGCTCACCCCCGGCGAACGGGAGCTGCTGCGCCTCTCCACCCGGTTCCAGGTCCCGCTGCCCAAGGGCGTCCTGGGCCGGCTCGCCGAGGCGCGGGGGGCGACGTTGGCGGCGGCCGAACGCATCGCGGCCTTCGGCCTCTGGAACCTCTTCCCCGTCCCCGGCCGGCCCAATACCCAAGAGGCCGCGATCAATGAACTGGTCCGCCCGTTGGCGGGCGAGGTCACCGAAGAGGAGGAGAGGGAGACCGCCCAAACCGTGCTCGCCCCCCTCTTCCGCGCATGGGGCGGCACGGACGGCGCCCGCCGCCCCCGCCAGGAGCTGGAACTCGCCCGCCTCGCCCTGACCGCTGAAAACCCCACCGTCGCCGCAACCTGCGCGGTCCCCGCCCTGGCGTGGCTGAACGAACAATGGCAGCCAAAAGACGCGGGCGAACTGGCGGACGGCCTGTTCCGCCTCTTCGAATCCCACCCCGACGCCCCCTCCCTCGATCTGCTGCGCCACATGGGGGAGCGGCTGAGCGCCATCGGCGAAAACGGCGCCGCCCGCCGCTGCTACGCCCGGGCCCTGGAACGGCTGGCCGACGCCGCCCCCGCCCACCCGCCCCTCCCCCCGATCCAGCACGCCGCCCTGCTCCGTGCCCACGCCCGCCTGCTCCACTCGGACGGGGAGCTGGAGCAGGCCCACCAGACACTCGTGCAGGCCATCGATCTGCTGGATGAAGAGGAACACCTGCACCCTCGTACGGTTCTGCTGGGGCAGATTGCCGACATCCTCCAAGCTCGCGGACAGCTCGACGACGCGCTCAAC
>NZ_BAAHXB010000047.1:0-41862 GCF_054657215.1 Endothiovibrio diazotrophicus | reverse complement strand
GATGGTGGAGGCGATACGCCGACTGGGCTTCAATGAGGCCCCGGCAAAAAGCCGGGGAATAGTCCCGTCGGTGCTCGATGACTTCAGTGAAGCCATCCAGCTTCAATGAGGCCCCGGCAAAAAGCCGGGGAATAGGGCGGCGCACCTTGCGCACCCCGCGCTCCGTGAGCCCGCTTCAATGAGGCCCCAGCAAAAAGCCGGGGAATAGCGCTCGCCATAGGCGCGCCGTTCTTCAGAGGATGAGCTTCAATGAGGCCCCGGCAAAAAGCCGGGGAATAGCTCCTCCGGCGGCTGGTCGTCGAACAGGGGCCGGAGCTCGCTTCAATGAGGCCCCGGCAAAAAGCCGGGGAATAGCCGATCATACCCCCTATGTGCCGTCGTGGTGCTACCAGCTTCAATGAGGCCCCGGCAAAAAGCCGGGGAATAGCCTGCATGGCAACGTAAGCACCATTCCAGCTGCGGAAGCTTCAATGAGGCCCCGGCAAAAAGCCGGGGAATAGCAACCGCTACACCGCTACCGAGTCGGCCCAGGCGGTGCTTCAATGAGGCCCCGGCAAAAAGCCGGGGAATAGGGCCGGTATCGAGGTGCGATGATGAGCGAGTGGCGCTTGCTTCAATGAGGCCCCGGCAAAAAGCCGGGGAATAGCGTGGTCCCCGCGTGGTCGGCGATGGAGGGGGCCGCGTGCTTCAATGAGGCCCCGGCAAAAAGCCGGGGAATAGGCCGGAGGCGAATCGGCCCGTGCCGCCCTGCGCCCGCGCTTCAATGAGGCCCCGGCAAAAAGCCGGGGAATAGCTGGTCACCGGACCACGCCACGGTCGTTACCGTGCCGCTTCAATGAGGCCCCGGCAAAAAGCCGGGGAATAGCAGGACGCCAGCGGAACCGAGACAACGCCTCGTGGTGGCTTCAATGAGGCCCCGGCAAAAAGCCGGGGAATAGCGACGATAGGAGGACACCTTTTCTCTTCCTCCCCGCGCTTCAATGAGGCCCCGGCAAAAAGCCGGGGAATAGGACATTGGGGTACACCATGAACACCTTGGCCCAATCGGCTTCAATGAGGCCCCGGCAAAAAGCCGGGGAATAGGGCAACAGGTCGTCGGTGATGTCCGCGTAAGTGGCGAGGCTTCAATGAGGCCCCGGCAAAAAGCCGGGGAATAGTGGATACCACGCGTCGTCGGCGCTGCCGGAGCTGCGGGCTTCAATGAGGCCCCGGCAAAAAGCCGGGGAATAGCCTGATGAGCAAGCACTGGAAAATCGGTGATCGATTCGCTTCAATGAGGCCCCGGCAAAAAGCCGGGGAATAGTCCCTGATCGATGATCTCTCCTCGCGGCATGCGAAGGAGCTTCAATGAGGCCCCGGCAAAAAGCCGGGGAATAGATCCGCTGTTCGATGTGGAGGTGAGCTTTCCGGAGATGCTTCAATGAGGCCCCGGCAAAAAGCCGGGGAATAGGGTTGCACCCCTCAATGTGACGGCCTCGCCTCGCATGCTTCAATGAGGCCCCGGCAAAAAGCCGGGGAATAGCTTGAGATGCTGTGCCACCAAGACGAGGGCACCGCGGAGCTTCAATGAGGCCCCGGCAAAAAGCCGGGGAATAGCTCGGGCCTGGGCTATAACACCCGCGTATCTGGAGAGCTTCAATGAGGCCCCGGCAAAAAGCCGGGGAATAGAGGCCGAAGTCACCAACATGATTCCTCGTAACGGGACGCTTCAATGAGGCCCCGGCAAAAAGCCGGGGAATAGGATGTTGCTGTGATAGACAGCAATGGATTCTTGCAGTGCTTCAATGAGGCCCCGGCAAAAAGCCGGGGAATAGTGCTCGATATGGACATCGAGGAGATCAGCATCGCATTGCTTCAATGAGGCCCCGGCAAAAAGCCGGGGAATAGAAAGTAATTAATAGCGTCACGAACAACCTGCGGAAGCTTCAATGAGGCCCCGGCAAAAAGCCGGGGAATAGTCGGTGACTCGCGCCCGGTCATTGGCCGGGAAGGTCACGCTTCAATGAGGCCCCGGCAAAAAGCCGGGGAATAGAGACCCATTTGAAACCCTTGCAGCACAAGGGTTTCAGGCCCATTTTGCGAGCGGTCCCTGTTCGCCAAAAAGTTATCCACAGAAAACACCCCTTCCAACCGTTTGGCAGTACCCGTTTTCATCTTGTTTTTCAAAGAGCTGGCGTTTTGCGAGCGGTCCCCCCGGGATTCGGTCATCACCGGACCGCTCGCAAACGGGCGGCGGATCGGGCCGCCGTCCGCAGGTCGCACGGTCAGACGATGACCGGCTCCCTGACCACCGCCTCGAAACGCTTGCCGAGGCTGATCACGCGCGGATCCACCTTGTCGGCGACGCCGATGTCGAGCATCAGCACGTGATCCTCGTCATGGTGGATGATCTCGTCGAGAGTGGCAAGCAGCTCGGCATGGCGGCGGCGGCTCATCCGCGCCTGGAACACCGAGAGCTGCAACCACTCGCCGTACCCCTTCATCAGCTTGAACACCCGCCGCCAACGGCGGGTGTCGCGGATGTCATACGTGATGACGTAAAGGTGTTCGTCCATCCTATCCCCCCTCCGGGCAATCGGTCGCCTCTCCGCCCGCCGCCACATTTACGAAACAACAGGATAGATGCGCCCCCAAGGGGCATCTATCGGGTCAAAAAGTTCGGATAGTCGTCCAGCTCGCCCAGCAAGTGGCGACCGAGCAACCGCGCCTGCACCTCGAGCACCCGCCGGTAGCTGATCTTGTAGCCGAACAGCGGGTGGGTGATCTCGTGGGCGAGGCGCCGCTCGAAGGCGCCGATGAAGCGCTTGCGGCCGTCGTTGGTCAGCGCCACCGAGCCGGCCGCACTGATGAAGTCGCTGGGTCGCACCTCGCCGTTGTTGATCGCGCTGACCACCGCCGACTCGGCGATCAGCGGCCGGAACGGTTCCATCAGGTCGAGCGCCAGCGCCGGCCGGCCGTAGCGCGGCTGGTGATAAAAGCCGCGGTAGGGATCGAAACCCACCGCGCTCAGCGCCACGTTCCAGCTGCGCACCAGCAGGGTGTAGGCGTAGGAGAGCAGCGCGTTGACCGGATCGGGCGGCGGGCGCCGCTTGCGATGGTGGAAATCGAAGGTGAAGTTGGTCTCGTCGTCACGCTTGAGCAGCTCGCCGAACAGCCCGAAGTAGCGCGCCGCAGCGGCCCCTTCGATACCCAGCAGTTCCTGAAGATTCTCCGCCCGCAACGCCCGCTTGGCATCCAGCTTCATCCCCTCCAGCTCCTGCTCCGGCTTGCCGTCGCCGCGCCAGTTGCGACGCAGGAAGGTGCGGGTATTGAGGATCTTCGCGTTGACCAACCCCTTGGCGATGCGCAGGCAGGCATGCTCGTCGAAACTGGCGCGGTACTGGGCGGTGCGCAGCTCGACGTTCTTGTGGCCGAGCCCCTGCGTGTGACCGAGGAACCAGCCACCATAGCTGTGCCAGGTGATCGGGATCTCGCGGCGCATCAGCTCGTGCAGGGTCGGCGTGGTGACGTAGACGTTGCCGATCAGCACCAGTTGGGAGACGTCGATCAGCCGCACCTCGGTGACCTTCTTGTCCTCGACGCTCACCTCCAGCCGCTCGCCGCGCTTCGCCACCTTGGCGGCGTTGGCCTGCACGTAGAGCGGCAGCGCCTCGTCCCTGCCCACCCCCATGGGCCGAGGCGACTCGCCGCCGCGACGCAGGAAGTTCACCTCGTCGGGCAGACAGATCCCGACCAGCGAACAGCGCGGACACTTGGGACTCTCCAGCAGCGGCGCCGGGATGTGGCCGCCGGCGGCGATCAGCCGCAGGCCGTTGATCGCCGACAGGGTGCGGTCGCGCAGCTCCTGGTCGAACTCGACGGTGACCCGCTCCTTCGACTCGACGAAGTAGAGCACCCCCTCCTCGCAGGTGTGGCCGTGCTCCTCCAGCAACATCCCCTGCATGCAGAGCTGCACCCGCTCGGGCGAATAGGCCCCCTTGGCCACGTGGGGCCGCCGGCCCCGCTTGTAGTCCACCGGGGTGACCCGCCCCCCTTCCGCCTCCACCAGATCGAGCCGCGCGATCAGCCCGAGGCGGTTGGAGGAGAGTTCGATGGAGCGGGCGTGGATCTTGGTCTGATCCTCCCAGTCCTCCTTCGCCGGCAGCTCGCCGCCCTTCCGGTCCACCCGCTTGTGCTTGGCCCGCCCATCGACGGTATCGGCCGAGTCGGCCCACTCCCCCTGCACCCACTCCAGATAGGCGAGCCGCGGACAGTACTCGTACTCGTTGACCATCCGCGCCGGCAGCAGCGGCTGGTCGTCGTTCAGCTCGGGGAAGGGTAACGGCAACTCCTGCTGGCGCGGGTCCATGGCGGATCTCCTTCTTTTTGTCCGATTGCCGGTCGTCCAATACGGCTTATAATTTGTATGACAAAACGTAGTTAACGGTGATGATCATGTCCACGTTCAGCATCCGTCTCGACGACGAACTCTCTTCGGCGTTCGACCGGGAGGCGCAGCTCTGCCACAAGAAGCGCTCCGAGCTGGCGCGCGAGGTCCTCGCCGAGTACGTTCGGCGGCGCGAGAACGAGCGCTACATGGCGGGCCTGGCCAAGGCCGCCCGCGCGCTGGCCACCGACCCGGAGGCACAGCGGGAGTCGCGGGAAATCGCCGAGGAGTTCCTCGCAGCCGACAATGAAGCGCTGGCCATCGCCGAGGGGCGCGACCCCGACGTCCCTTGGCCTGAAGAGCAGTGGTGGAAATGAGGCGGGGAGAGGTCTGGATCGGCAATCTCAATCCCACCCGCGGCCGGGAGATCGGCAAGGTTCGCCCGGTGGTGATCCTCCAGTGCAACACCCTGACCGAGCAGGGCATCGGTACCGTCGTCGCACTCCCGCTGACCACCCAACTCCGCCCGGGCAGCGAAGCGCTGAGAGTTTGTGTCCCGGCCCGTGACCGCCTCCTGCAAACCTGCTATGTCGTCGCTGAACAACCGCGTGCCGTTGATCGGAACCGCTTCGGTGAGGGACCGTTGACCACGCTGACCCGAGAGGAGATGGAGGAAGTCGAGCGCTGCCTGATGGGTGTCGTCGGGATGATCCGCTAACCGCCGTCATTGGGGACGCGGAAAAAACAGATTGTCCCTTACGCTTCCGGCACGAACATCCCCAAGCCGAAGTGGCAACCAAACCCCAGGGCCAGCGGCCCACGGACCGGTTCGGAGAAGGTGAGTCGCACCAGGTTCCCACGGCGATCGGGTTGAACGACGCCCCGCTTCGAACGGAATCGGTGGAAGTGGGTGGCCGTCCGTTCGCGCTCCCTGACCATCACCGAAGGCAACCGCTCGACCTGCTCCAGTCCGGGAATTTCGCGCGCGTCACACTCCCGCAGAAGCTGCTCCCGCAGACCGAAGCCATGCTTGGCATGCCACGGGTGAAGATAGGGGGTCACCGAACGCCACACCCGCCCCTCGCCGGTATAACCCGACGCCTGTTCCACCGACTCCCCCATCCCTTCGAGCAGCAGCCGCCACTCCCATTTCGGCAACGCGGCCGCCTCGTCCGCCCCGCCCCCCTTTCCGCCATTCGCGACGAAGAGGCGGCGAAGCCGCGAAATCGCCTGCCGCGAGCGTTCGCACAACCCGGCGGGGGCGTGGATGAGCAGATGATCGATGTATCCGTCGCCGTCGCTGTCCTCCGGCAGGAAAAAGGCGTGGCCATGGCGTTGATCCCGTACCAAGCCGTGACCCGAGATGACCGCCGGCACCTGATCTTCCCCGAAAAGCCACTTGGCCCTGCTGATCAAGGCGACCCGCGCCAGCTCCCCCAGCCTCACCGCATCCTCGATCCGCGGTCGCGGCTTGCCGGTGAGGACGAATCGGGCGGTGGTGATCGGCGGCGTCTCCCGCGAACGGCTCACGAACGGCGCGGGCGCCGCCGACAGCGCCCCGGCCGGGCGCCGGTAGGCGACCTGACGGGAGCCGGGGGGACGGTCCCACCCCTCCCCCTTCCACTGACCGGTGTCGAGCCGCATGGCATCCACCAGCCCCTCCGGCAGCGTGGCGCGCAACCGCTGGCCGCCCTTGCCCCGTTTCCCCTTGACCGCCTCGCTCTCCAGCACTCCGTCGCGCCAGCCGCGATAGGACTCCGCGGTGCGTGGCGCGATCAGCGAGACGATCTCGAAGGCCTCCCCGCTATCTGCGTCGAATGGCTGATCGCCGGGGATGCAGTTGAAGGCGATATCGCCCGCCGCCTCCAGCCTGCGCGCCTCGATCCAGCTCTCGGCGCGGCCCAGATAACCCAGCCCCTCGAGGAGAAGATCGAACAGCGCAAGCTCGCCCTCGGCGAGCGTCGTCGCGGGCCACGCGATCACCAGTTCCGCATCGGCGCCGAGCCGGGCGAAGCCGTCGTAGATCAGCACCCTCTTCTCCTTCGCCCCCTCCCGGCTCGGCATGTAGTGACAGCTGTGGGCGGCGGTGGCGGGCGGCAGCGCGTAGTGGGGCAGCTCGCCGGCCAACCGCTCGACCAACGATTCGAGCAGTGCTCCGGGAAAACGGGCGGCGTCGGCCTTGTGGTGCCACACCGCCACCAGTGCCCGCAGCAGCCGCCACGGCTCCGGCGGCCAGGCGACGTCGGCCTCGTTGACGTGGCGTCCCCAGGGGGTGGCGTGGTAGCGCCCCGCCGGGAAACGGAGTGCGACGGCGAGCATGGCTACTTCCTGTAGGTGACGACGGTGACGGCGGGATCGGCGAACAGCCCCTCGGCGGCCGCGGCCCGGATCAGGCCGGGGAGCGCATCCTCCAGTGCCGTGAGGGTCGGCAGCACCAGGCCGGCCGGGCGGGTCACCACCGGCTCCCCGGCATCGAGATCGCAGGCGGTGCGCAACCGCAGCCCCTCGTGGAGAAAGCGTTGGATTTTGAACAGGGCGAGGGCGATCAGCAGCGCCTCCGCGGCTTCGCCGAGACCGAAGCCGCGAATCTGTGCGAGGTCGAGGTTGAAATAACCGATGATCTTGTCGGCGGTATATTCATCACGCGCATAGATCACGTTGCCAAACCCCTCTCTTGCGGTCTTCCCCTCTCCGCCCTTGGCAGGTTGCACGCGATCAACCTTTACCCCGCCGGACGATGCAACCCGTACACTCTCCGCTTCGATAAATGCCGACAAGGAGCGAGGCAATCTAACCATCCCTCCTACCTTTTCCCAAAAGATCCCATGAACCAAGGAGTTGGGATCGAATTTCATAAGCACGGGAGCCAACTGTTTTCTTGGATCGAAGGGTTCCTTTTCGTTGAATGAAACCTCGGCCTTGAGTTCCTCGAAACCGTCAGCATTCACGATGTAGGGTGAATTTAGCCGGTGAGCCTCCTGCACGGAGTTGGTAAGCATTTCTCCCTTCTTGCCAGCCACCTTCACCAACGGCAACCCGCGCAGCGGCCCCACCCAGTCGTCGGCCGCCTCGTCCCAACACACCTTTTCCAGCCGGTTGGCCATGCTCTGGGCCGACTCCACCAGCAGCATGTGGGCGCCGTTCGGCACGTCGTACTCCGCCGCGCCGAGGTCGGGAAAACCGGTCGGCTGGAAACGGCTTCCCTGCACGGGCGTCAACTTCACCTCCACCAGCAGGCGGGGGCAATCATCCAGCGGGCTCAGGTCCAGGCTCATCACTCGTCTCCTTGCTCATCATTGATCTTGTCGAAAGGCTCCAGCACGGCGCGCAGGTCGTCCGGGCTCAATGGAATGGTCAGCGCCGCGATGAGGCGCCGTCCGTCGACGCCGCCCCCCGCCCCTTCGGTCAGCGGTAACGAAAAACCCGCGGCGCGCAGGCGGCGGACGGCGAGGTCGAGGGCGCGGTCGGTATCTCCGGCGTGCAGCCGAGCCAGCAGATCCTTCGGCGAGCGCAGGCGCCGCCCCTCGGGCAGCCGCTTCAGCTCCTCCAACTGCCATTCGGCGATCAGCAGCGGCTTGGTCAGCGAGTAGGCGAGCGGAACCGTACCGGGGGCGTCGCCCCGTTGCGAAAACGGCGGCAGCTCGACCCAGGCGAGACCTTCGATCAACGCAGCGATGCGGGCGTCCTCGGAATCGTCTTGCAGAAAGCGCTCGATCGCCCCCGGGCCGGGGAAGATCCGTCCACCGAAGGGCTTGCTCCGCGCGGCGCCATCGCCCCCTACCCGCTCCCACTCGATCAGGCGACGACGGGCGACCCGGTAGAGCCGCTCACACAACGCCCCGCGCCCCCACACCACCCGGTTGCTCTCCTCGTCCCAACCCTGCCAGCGCTCCTGCAACGGGACCAGATAGGCAGCGAACGGCGGATCGCCCTTGACCGGCGCGGGCGATTCAGCCCGCATCGAGGCGATGGAGGCGGCGATCAGGAAGGCCCAATCCCCGGCGTGGCGCGCCTCGTGAAACCAGCGCCTGGTAAGCGGCGCCAACGGCGGGATATCGCCGCGCAGCTTCGGGTTGTTGCCGAGCAGGGTCATCACCTCGCCCACCACCATCAACACCTTCTGCACCCGGCCGGGAGGCGCGCGACGCGCCTGCCCGCCCCCACCCAACACCAGATCGAACAGCGCATCGTCGAGCCGCTTGACCAGGCTGGTGATGCGCGCCGGGGCATCGCCGCGGGCGAGCCGGCGCACCCGTGACAGCCATCCCTGGCGATCCAGGTCATCGATCAGCTCGGCGGACGGGTTGGCTACCACCGGCACCCGATTCAGCGGCGTGGCGAGATAGGCCTTGCCCGAGCGCATCAGGAAGGCGTAGCGCTGAAACGCCGCGATCCCCCGATCAACGCCGAGCCCGGCCACCGCCCGCGCGAAATCGAGTCCGTCGCGGGCGGGGCGGCGGTGGACCGTGGCCCGCCCCTCGGAGAAGAGCGCGCGCAGCTCCGCCAGCCCCGCCGGCCGCGCCCACAGCGGCAGCCACATCTCGGCGCGCGCCGGGGCCTCGTCGGCCAGCGCGACACTCCCGGCGCCGGCCCCGGTGGGGTAGACCGTGAACGGGAAGCTGAGCGCCGCCCCTTGGGCGCTCTCCAGGCGCCGGGTGGCGGCAGCCGCGAAGAGCAGCGCCCCCTCTAGCATCAGCACGAAGTCCCACGGGTTGATCAGTGAATCGGCGTCGAACCCGGTGGTGGCGTTGGGGCCGCCCGCCGCACCCGGCGCGAACTGCCCGACCGACGCCGACGGCAGACCGGGCACCGCCTCGCCGAACAGGGCGTGGGGCAGATAACGCCGTGCCTCGGCGGTTGCCTCGCCGGAACGGGGATCGAACAGCGCGACCAGCCGCTGCATGAAGTTGTTGGTGAAATCGAGCCGGCCGTCGTTGCCGCCGGTACCGAGCAGCGGCGGATAGCGGGTCGCATCGTCGGCGAGCAGCACCGCCGCATCGAGCCACTCCAGCGCGGCATCGGGGAGCGTTGCGCGCAACGCCCGCAACAGTCCCGCCTTCGCCTCGTCCTTCGGACTCTCGCCCCATCCCCCGTCGGCAACCGCCGAGCGGCAGACACCCAACACCGCACGGTACTCGGCGAAACGCTCCGCCTCGCTCTGTTCCAGGGCGCCGATCCCCTTCTGGTTGTCCTTGGGATAGAAGCCGCTCCCACCGTTCCAGGGCGCCACCACCGCGGTGGGACGATAGGTTTCGAGGAGAAAACGGCTCAAGCCCTCGCGATCGAAACCGCCACGCAGCACGAAGGCGCTGCCTCGCCAACAACCGCTCGCCGAGCGGTCCAGCTGCTCACCGACCACCCGCAGCAAGCCGAGTCCCTTGAGGTAATGGGCCAGCGGCGTCGGCGCGCAGCCGGTCAGTACGATCTCGCTACGCATCACCTTCGCCTCCCTGCCGTTCGTAGCCCGCCGAGGCGCGCCAATCGGCGATCCGCACCAACGCCTCCAGCCACGCGAGACGGAAGGGGCCGAAACGTTCCAACAGCCCCCGGGTGCGCGCACTCCACGAGGCGCCCTGCTCCTCGCTCTCCCCCAGGCCCATCAGGTGAAGCCGCAGCACCGTCTCCGCGAGCGAGCGCCCATCGGGCAGTTCCACCGGCGGGAGCCGGTCGCCGTGCCAGACGCCGCGGGCATAACCGCGTTCGCCCCCCGGCGGCTTGGTCTCATCGGGGAGCGCCCTCAACCCCATGCGCACCTTGCCGTGGTGGGCGGCGATCAGATAGGCCACCAGATCCCGCTCCTCGCCGTCCCCGTGCTCCAGCCAGGCGAGCATCGAGGCGAGTTCGTGACGGAAGTAGCGCCGGTAGTGGATGCCGGGATGCTCGGGATCGCAGCAGACGTAACCGGGCAACGTGCCGTAGCGCGCCCCTTTGGCCCACAGCCCCCGCTGGAGACGAGCGGCTTCGGGATCCTCCCAGATCAACATCGACTGAAAGGCGGGGTGGGCCTTGCCCACGTCGTGCCACGCAGCGGCGGTAGCAACCCACGGGGACACCTCCCCGACCGCATCACATAATTTGCGCGCCTCCACCTCGACATCGCGCAGATGGTCGGAGAGCGGCACGAACCGGTAGTCACGGCTCCGCTCGTCTCCACCCATGCTCTCGGACTCCCGCCTCGCCCGGTTCCTCTCCACAGCGAGCGGTACCACCGCCTCCATGCTCGACGGGAGGAAACCGAGCTGTGAGTCGTAGCCGCCCGCATCGGCGCGCAGCATCACCCGCAATCCCGGACGGGGTCGGTCCAGGGTCGCCCAGCGGCGACCCACGCCGTCCCAGTAGAAGGCGAGGCGCTCGCCCCGCTTCTTTCGCTTGTCGAACCATGCATTCAACTGCCCGAGCGATACCGGGCAGAGTTCCCGTCGATCCGGCAAATCCTCCTCATTGGGCCACCCCTCGAACGAGCGCCAGAAGACCTGCAACTGCCCCTGATCGGCGTCGCGGATATAGGGGGCCACGTCCACGTCGAACCCCAACAGGTCGGGATCGGTATTGAACAGCTCCAGCAGATCCTTGCGCCGCAATACCGTGGTGATCGGCGCCTTGGCGTCGGTGGCCGGCAGGTGGGCGGCGGCGAGGCGGGTCAACGGCGAGAGCCGCTCGCGCGCATCGTCCAACTCCGCCACCGTGTAGGGCAGCGACAGCGCCGGATCGGCGTCGCCGTCGATCCACACCACCGACGCATCGTCCCGCTCTCCATAGCGGTTGCAGCGACCGAACCGCTGCACCATGGAAGACCACGGCGCGAGTTCGGTAAAGAGGGTGGCCGAGGAGAGGTCGCCCCCCGCCTCGATCGCCTGGGTGGCGACGATCAGACGCCCGCCGCCATCACCGGAGGCACGGATCTCCCCCTCGATCCGCCGGCGCTCCTCCGGCCGGAAGCGGGCATGGATCAGCAGCGGCATCGCCCCCCGCTTTCCCAGCCACGCGGCCAACGCCTGGGCGCGCTCCACGCGGTTGAGGATCACCAGGGTGTTGCCCCGCTCCGCGTCGTGGGCCGCCAGCACATCCTCTCCCAAGGCGCCGATGTACGCCTTCGCTCCCGCCTTGAGCGCCTCGGCGGTGAGACGAACGGAGGCCCGGCGCGGCCGCTTCTCCGCTTCGATCAGCTTCCGGACCCGTGGCTCCTTCAGGTCACCGCACTCCTCCAGACCGAGACGCCGCAACGGCAGGTGCGGCCGCATGTCGATGGTGGCGAGCCACCGGGGATTGAGGGTGGCGGAGAGCCACAGGGAACGGCACGGCTTGGCGGTGGCGAACGCACCGTCGCGGCGCAGGGCATCGAGCTGGGCGGAGGTGGCCAGCCCCGGCCCCATCAACTGCACCTCATCGAACACCCACATCGCATCGTTGTGGAGCAGCGCGAAATGGACCGGCCACTGGTAGCGGCTCATGCCGTAACCGCGCATCAGGGCGCGGGAGAGCAGCATGTCCTGGGTGCCGATGATGACCGCCTCCTCTTCCGGGAAACGCGCCCACTCCGCCTCCGTCTCGCCGCCCATCAACAGGTGGACCGAGATCCCGCCCTCCCCCGCCTTGCGGATCAACCCGAGGTTCGCCAGCCAGCCTCGAACGCTCTCGTAGGTCTGCTCCACCAGTACCCGCATCGGAAGGCAGATCACCAACCGAGGCGGGGTATCCGGGTCGCCGGCACGCCGTTTCCATGCCCAGGCCAATACCACCGCCGCGGTCTTGCCCAACCCCGTGGGCACGTCGACCAAGTCGGGCCAAACATCCTCGGCCAACCGACTCTGGAATCCGTAAGGACCTCCACCCAACTTGGTCGCCGCTGAAAAGAAATCGGAATAGGTCTGTAGATCCACGTCCTAGCTTCACTCTCTAATGGTTCCGAAGTTCCTCAACACCCGTTGCGTCGTCTGCGCCGTGCCGATCTTACGGAGGCCAGTAGCTCAATAGCTGACCTACCGGTTTTCAAATGAGGCCGAGGCCCGTGGGCCTCGGAAATTTGACCGAATTGCTGGGATTTACTGCCATCTGACTTCAATGAGGCCCGCAACTCAGTCCGCCTCAGTATTGACCCTCATTCTGAAAGTCTCAAGTGTTTTACATCTATCTGAAAGTTGATAATGCTCCCAACTGTCTCTATCATCCTCCAGAACGAACGTCCCCTCGGGAGTACCTTTGGATGGATTCGACCCCGACAAAGCTTTTCGCACGGCTACTCGAGTTCGCGCAAAGCCATCCCGAGTTATTCCGGACCCTTATTTCGTTTGTCAGAGATATCTTTTTCCTTTCAGCAATTTGCCTCGCACTGGCTGTAGCCTGGAAGGCGATCCCGGTTTCTCCATGAACAGCGGTCAAGTTCTGTACCTCGCCGCCGCCTCCCGCAACCGTCGCGCCACCTCCGCGCGCAGCTCATCCGGCCCCTCCACCACCACCTCCGCCCCGTGGCGAAGGATCTCCATCACCAGCTCCGTCGGATCGCTATAGGGAACCTCCAGCCGCCAACTGCCGTCGTCCAGCCACTCACCGCGCTGATCGCGATGCCACCGCTCGTCGGCCACCCAACGGGCGGCGGTGGACGTAAAACGGAGGATGGCGGCCTGCCTGACAGGACCGGAAAAGATGCCGTAGGCGTCGGAGAAGTGGTGATCGAGACGCTCGTCGGGGATCTCCTGGGCGGGCTGCCCCTGAGGGTGGGCCTCACGGATGCGCTCGACGGCAAAGCTGCGCAGCGCCTCGCGTTCGTGACACCACGCGTCGAGATACCAGTTGTCGCGATAGTGGACCAGTCGCTGCGGGGAAACGGTACGTACGCTCTCGCGGTCGTCACCACGGGCGTGGTAGCGGATGCGCAGCCGCTTGCGCCCCATCAGCGCGGCTGCGACCCGCTGGAACGCCTCGGGTTCCAGCGACCGGCCGGCCTGGCTCAGGATGCGCACCCGGTGAGCAACGTCACCATTGCCCCCTGGCTGTTCCTTGGCGAGTAGTTGGGCGATCCGTTCGCGCAGCGGTTCCAACTGGCGGTCCAACAGGCCGGGTTGTACCTCGGCCAGCAATTGGCGAGCGGTGAGCAACGCCTGGAGCTCGGAGGCATTGAACCAGAGACCGGGGAGTTCGAAAGGGCGCTCCCCCTGGCGGCGATCGTAGTAGTACCCGTTGCGGGTGCGGTCATACTCGACGGGGGCACCGAAGGTGTCGCGCAGATCATCCCTGACTCGTTTGAAGGTCGCCTGGGAGCACTCCAGTTCCTCTTCGATACGACGGCGCGAAACCGGCACATGGGCACCGACAAGCAGCTTGTGAAGTTGATAGATGCGTTTGAAGCGATCCATCACGCCGTTGTACCAGGATGGCCTGGGGGAGTCTGTCGGATAGAGTCGATAGACATGTAATCCATTTCTGATACGCAACGGCACGCACTCGGTACAAGTGTTGAAAAATTCAGGTGCCGCTCTTCTCCCCACACCGCGACGTGACTACAATTCACAAAACCGTGACCACATTATGATTCCAACACCATGCAAGTCCCCGTACGCGAATTGAAGGCCCACCTCTCCGAATACCTGCGCCGGGCCGGCGCCGGTGAGGAGGTGGTCATCACCTCCCACGGTCGACCTATGGCACGCTTGGTTCCGCCGAACTCCCCCCAACCCGCCGACCAAGACGCCGAAGCAGCAGCGATCGCTCGTATCCGCGCACTCCCCTTCGTCATACCGGGAAACGGCGGTTCGGTTGCCGATATCAAGCCGATCTTCTCCATACCGGAAGGCGAGACCACGATGGCCGAGCTGGTGTGCGAGGAGCGGAGGTGATCCTCTACCTCGACACCTCGGCATTGCTCAAGATCTACGTCGATGAGCACCACGCCGATGTGGTGCGTCGATACGCCACCCGGGCCGCCGTGTCGGCTTGTCATCTGATCACCTATACGGAAACCCGCTCCGCATTGGCCGGAAAGCTCCGGAAACGCCAGATCGACACCAACACCCTCGCCGCATGCGTCGCTGAACTGGACCGGACTTGGTCCTATTTCGAGCATATCGACGTATTTTTTCCATTGATCCGGCACGCTGGCGAACTTGCCGAGCGTTTCGGGTTGCGGGGATTCGATGCGCTCCACCTCGCCTCGGCGAAGGTGCTCTACGAAAGTGCGGGAGATCAAACCGCGTTTTTCTTTGCCTGTTTCGACAGCCGACTGAACGCCGCCGCGTCGCAGCTCGACATCCCGCTGATCCGCATCGACTGAACACCGCTCTCCACCCCCCGCCAGGAGTCCCTCCCCGTGCCCATCTGCGACCGCTTCAAACTCGCCCGCCGCTTCGCCGCCATGTTCTACGACAGCCTGCTGCTCGCCGCGGTGCTGTTCTTCGCCTTCATCCCCTTCGTCGCGCTGTTCGGCGACGTGGCGAAGAACGGCTACAACCCGCTCTCCACCCTCTACATGCTGGCGATCGCGCTGATCTATTTCGGCTGGCAGTGGACCCTCGGCGGGCAGACCCTGGGGATGAAGACGTGGAAGATCCGCGTGGTCTCCGACGATGGCGGGCGGGTGAGCTGGCGCCAGGCGCTGGTGCGTTTCTGCGTGGCGATCGCCTCGTGGGCGGCGCTGGGCGTCGGCTTCGTCTGGGGGCTGCGCGATCCGGACTGTCTCACCTGGCACGACCGCGCCAGCGGCACGCGCATCGAGCGGGTCGAATGAGAACCGCAGGATGGGTTGAGCACGAGCGAAGCCCTACACGCCGCGGCCGGACTGTCCACGCCGTAGTCCTTGTGTACGCCTGTTGGGCTTCGCTGCGCTCAACCCAACCCGCAAGCCTCGATCCTCCATAGTCCGACAGGCCCCTCGACACCCCCCCTGGCGATTCCGCCGTCTTCCGCTGTACTTGGGTGAGGATCAACAACCATCCTCATCCCCATGCTGCGCACCGCCGTCGACCAAGCCCTCGCCGCCATCGATCAGGCCCTGGAGTCACACGTCGCCCGTTTCCGCGTCGAGGAGGTGGGCACGGTGACGCGGGTCGACAAGGGGATCGCCACGGTCACCGGGCTGGCCGGGGCGCGCGCCGAGGAGCTGCTGCGTTTCCCCGGCGGGGTCCACGGCATCGCCTTCAATCTGGAACCGGAGCAGGTGGGGGTGGTACTGCTCAACGATGCCGCGGGCATCTCTGCCGGAATGCGCGCCCAGCGCACCGGGCGGGTGGTGGACGCGCCGGTGGGCCGGGCGCTGCTCGGCCGGGTGATCGACGCCCTCGGCCGGCCGCTGGACGGACTCGGCGGGCTGGAGGCGCTGGAGCGGCGGCCGGTGGAGCGCGACGCCCCGGCGATCATCGAGCGTATCCCGGTCAACGTGCCGCTGGAGACCGGCATCAAGGTGATCGACGCGCTGATCCCGATCGGCCGCGGCCAGCGCGAGCTGATCATCGGCGACCGCCAGAGCGGCAAGACCGCCATCGCGGTGGACACCCTGATCAACCAGCGCGCCAGCGGGGTGATCGCCATCTACTGCTCGATCGGCCAACGCGGCGCCTCCCTCTCGCGGGTGGTGGAGGAGCTGCGCCGCAGCGGCAATTTCGCGCGCACCGTGGTGGTCGCCGCCGACGGCTCCGACCCGCCGGGGTTGCAGTTCATCACCCCCTACGCCGCCACCACCATGGCGGAGTGGTTCATGGCGCAGGGGGAGGACGTGGTGGTGGTATACGATGACCTCACCCGCCACGCCCGCGCCTACCGTGAGCTCTCCCTGCTGCTGCGCCGCCCGCCGGGGCGCGAGGCCTATCCGGGGGACATCTTCTATATCCATTCGCGGCTGCTGGAGCGGGCCACCAACCTGAAGCGCGGCGGCTCCCTCACCGCGCTGCCGATCGTCGAGACCCAGGCGCAGAACCTTTCGGCCTATATTCCCACCAACCTGATCTCGATCACGGACGGTCAGATCGTGCTCTCCCCCGATCTGTTCCGCAAAGGGGTGTTGCCGGCGGTGGACGTGGGCCGTTCGGTCTCGCGGGTCGGCGGCAAGACCCAGCTCCCCGCCTACCGCGCGGTGGCCGGCCCGGTGCGCCTCGCCTACGCCCAGTTCCTGGAGCTGGAGGAGTTCGCCCGCTTCGCCACCCGCCTCGACGAGACCACCCGGCGCACCATCGAGCGCGGTCGCCGGGTGCGCCAGGTGTTGCAGCAGCCGGTGGGGGCGCCGCTGCCGGCGGCGGAGCAGATCGCCGCCCTGCTGGCGGTCAACGAGGGGCTGTTCGACGGCTACGACCCGGAACGGGTGGCGGGCGCAGAGGAGAGCGTACGCGACGCGGTGCGCGAACAGCTGCCGGAACTCTGCCATGCACTGCAGGAGGGGGCGGAGCTGGACGAGACGGACCGCGCCCAACTCCTCGACACCGCCCGCAAGGCGCTGGTCGGGCGCAAACGGCGGGAGGGTGGATGACGAGTGGCGCCGCGTAGGTCGTCGCTACCGCGACGACGCGAACGGAAGCAGCGGGGCTGGAACCCGCGACGCCCTGCCCGAACGCGACGCTCCATTCGGACGGAACGGCACGGGATTTCACGAAGGTGCTTCCGCTCGCGTCGCCGCGGTAGCGGCAACCTACGACACCTTCCTGCCCTTCGTTACGAGACTTCCGGCGCTGGGGAGAATCCACCATGGCCGAATCGCTGGAAATTCTGCAAAGGCACATCGCCAGCGTCGAGGAGCTGCACTCCATCGTGCGCACCATGAAGACCCTCTCGGCGGTGGCGATCCGCCAGTACGAGAAGGCGCTGGAGTCCCTGGAGGAGTATCAGCGCACGGTGCTCTACGGCCTCTCCGTGGTACTCCGCGACCGCCCCCCGGAGCCGCGCGGCGAGCCACCCGCCGAGGGATGGGGGATCGTCGTCTTCGGCACCGACACCGGGTTGTGCGGCCGCTTCAACGAGGACGTCACCCGCTTCGCCCTCGAGCGCGTCGCCGAGTACCCCGGCACCCTGCGGCTGATGGCGGTGGGCGAGCGGGTCTGCCCGATCCTCGAGGAGGCGGGTCGCCCCGCCGAGGAGTGCATGGGCACCCCCGGCACCGTTGCCGCCATTACCCCGGTGGTGCAGGAGGCGCTGGTGCGGCTGGAGGCGTGGCACGCGGCCGGCATCGGCCGGCTGGCGCTGGTCTTCAACCGCCAACTGCGCGGCGAGGTCTACCGCCCGCACTTCGAACCGATCCTGCCGGTGGACCTCGACCGCCTGCCCCACTACCGGCGCAAGCAGTGGCCTTCGCGCACCCTGCCCGATTACACCATGGAAGGCGGCCGGCTGTTCGCCGCCCTGCTCCGCCAGCACCTCTTCGCCTCGGTGTTCCGCGCCAGCACCCACAGCCTGGCGAGCGAGAACGCCAGCCGCCTGCGCGCCATGCAGGCGGCGGAGCGCAACATCGACGAGCGGCTCCAGGCGCTGCTCAGCGAATACCGAGCCGAACGTCAGAACGCGATCACCGAGGAGCTGCTCGATGTGGTCTCCGGATTCGAAGCCCTCAAAGAGAGTGTTTAGTGATGAGTGTTTAGTGTTTAATTGTGGAATCGCCTGCGGCGATGCCTTTTCGATATGCGCGAAGCGCGTATTCACCAAGCACTCAACATTCGATATCGTCGTAGACCATGCGCCACGCGATCCTCCAAGTCAGCTCCCCCACCCACCAGGCCCTGGTGCCGATCACCCGCGAGGTGGAGCGGATGCTCCCCGAGCTGGAGCTCGACGACGGCATCCTCCACCTCTTCGTCCGCCACACCACCTGCGGCCTGACCATCAACGAGAACGCCGATCCGGACGTCGCCCGCGACCTGATCCGGCGGCTGGAGAAACTGGTCCCGTGGCACGACGCCGACGATCGCCACATGGAGGGCAACACCGCCGCCCACCTGCGCGCGGCACTGATGGGCACCAGCCTCAGCGTGCCGGTGCAGCAGGGGAAGCTCCATCTCGGCACCTGGCAGGGGATCTACCTGACCGAGTTCGACGGTCCCCGTACCCGCCACGTCCAGCTCACGGCGCTGACCGCCGCGGAGTAGCGTCCGCGGCCACCCTCGGGGGGCCTTCCGCCCATCCCGCCCCGTTGCTACCATAGCCGCCCGTCGGACCATGGATGGATCGGCCGCGAAAGCGGGAGGGCGGCCTCGGTTTTCTAAAAATCGTCGTCAAACAGCTCGCTGTTCTCCTCGAATTTTCGAAAAACCGGGGCCGACCTCCCGCTCCTGCGACGCGATCCCCCGTAGCCCGACAGGCGACTATCGCTCCCGCAACCACGACGTCTCCAGGATCCCATGCCACTCTCCAACCTCTTCGCCCCCCTCGCCCGCCTCTTCACCGGTCAACCCACGGCGCCACGACGCGACGAGGGGGACCAGGAGCGGACCCGGGAGGCGTGTCGGCGCCTCGCCCTCTACCAGTTCCACGCCTGTCCCTACTGCGGACGGGTACGCCGGGCGATCGCCAACCTCGACCTGGAGATCGAGATCCGCGACATCCGCCGCGACGCAAGCCACCGCGACGGGTTGGTGCGCGAGGGCGGCAGCTCCCAGGTCCCCTGCCTGCGCATCGAGGAGGACGACGGCACGGTGCGCTGGCTCTACGAGTCCTACGACATCGTCCGCTACCTCGAGCGCCGCTTCCCGACCGATCGCTGATCCCTGCGCGGACGCCTCCCCGGCACCGCCCTTCATTCGTTCGACACGGCGCCCACGGGGCGCCGTGTCGAACGGAGACACTCCCCGAACGGTGTGCTCCCCCGTGGTCGCCCCTACCCCGCTCCACGGGTAAAATGCCGACAGCATTCAACCCGTGGAGCGAACCTTGCCCAACACCCTCTATTGGCACGACTACGAGACCTTCGGCACCGATCCGCGTTGCGACCGCCCGGTACAGTTCGCCGGCATCCGCACCGACGAGGCGCTCAACGAGATCGGCGAGCCACTGGAGGTGTTCGCCCGCCCCGCCGCCGACCTGCTGCCCCACCCCGGCGCCTGCCTGATCACCCACATCACCCCGCGCATCGCCTGGGAGAAGGGGCTCCCCGAGGCGGAGTTCATCGAACGCATCCGCCGCGAACTGGCCGCGCCCGGCACCTGCGGCGTCGGCTACAACTCGATCCGCTTCGACGACGAATTCACCCGCTACACCCTCTACCGCAACCTCCACGACCCCTACGCCCGCGAATGGCGCGACGGCAACTCGCGCTGGGACATCATCGACATGGTGCGCGCCGCCCACGACCTGCGCCCCGACGGCATCGAGTGGCCGAAGAACGAGAAGGGGCGCACCAGCTTCCGCCTGGAGCTGCTCACCGCCGCCAACGGCATCGGCCACGAACAGGCCCACGATGCGGTCTCCGACGTGCGCGCGACGATCGCCCTGGCGCGCCTGCTGAAGGAGCGCAAGCCGCGCCTCTACGACTACTGCTACAAACTGCGCCACAAGGGCGAGGTGATGAAACTGGTCGACCCGCGCGCGATGGGCGTGCTGGTCCACACCTCGCGCATGTACTCCAGCGACTTCGGCTGCACCACCCTCACCGCGACGCTCGCCGCCCACCCGGTCAACCGCAACTCGGCGATCGTCTACGACCTGCGCGTCGACCCCACGCCGCTGCTCGGTCTCGACGCCGCGGCGATCCGCGAACGGCTGTTCACCGCCGGCGACGACCTCCCCGAAGGCGTCGAGCGGATCCCGCTGAAGGAACTCCACTTCAACAAGAGCCCGGTGGTCGCCCCGGCCAAGACCCTCGACCCGGCCGCCGCCGAGCGGCTCGGCATCGACCTCGACGCCTGCCGCCGCCACTGGAAGGCGCTGCACGACGAACCGGGGCTGGCGGAGAAGATCCGCGAGGTGTTCGCCGGCCGTGAATTCCCCGCCGATTCCGACCCCGACCACGCCCTCTACGGCGGCGGCTTCTTCAGCGACGACGACCGCGCCCGCATGGAGGAGGTCCACACCCTGCGACCGGAGGAGCTGGTCGGCCGCGACTGGCCCTTCGACGACCGGCGGCTGCCCGAGATGCTCTTCCGCTACCGTGCCCGCAACTGGCCGGAGACCCTCACCGAGGAGGAGCAGGCGCGCTGGAGCGAATACTGCCATCGCCGCCTGACCGACCCCGAGGGCGGCGCCAACATCACCCTGGAGCGCTACGGCGAAGAGATCGACCGGCTGCGCATGGAAGAGACGCGCAGCGAGGAGGAGCTGGCGATCCTCGACGAGCTGGAGCAGTGGGGCGAGATGGTGCTGGGCGGGTGACGGCAGGAACGCCGCAACGCCGACCGGCATCCCCAACGCCGCACCCATCCGCCTCCCGCCACGGCGTGTTGAAATAGGAAGCGCACCGAGCATCCGAATACGACATACGCTCTGTCATCGATTTCCTACGCGGCCTAAGAAAAAATGCGCAACTGTGGGCTATTATTGTTCGTCACGCACCGATAACGGTCGGGCAGTGGTGCAACCCTCTTCCCAATAACAACGCAAGACGAAGACCGACAATCCATGATCACGAACTCATTGAACCGGCAACTGGCCATCATCCTGGCAGGCTTGGGAATCGGCGCGACCGCCGTGCTGTTCCTCTACCTCTACACCGCCAACCACAGCGCCGCCCTCGGCGATGCGCGGGAGATCGGCATGGGCCTGATCAACCGATCCGCCCAGATGTTCATGGTCTCCACCAAGCGCTTCCATGACGAGCTCACCGCCGCCGGCAGCGAAGAGGAGAAGAACCGGATCCGCGCGGATTGGACCCGCACCATCTTCGCGGTGGACCAGGCGGTGATCCACGACTTCGGCGCGGGGCTCGCCCGGGTCCGCCTGATCGGCGACCGGGAGATCACCGGCCACGCGCCGCTGGGCGCCGACAACACCCGCATCGAGACCCCCTTCGAGCGCGAGGCCCTGCGCCAGGTCTCTGCGGGCAGCGCCAGCGTCGAGCGCCAGGAGGGGGGGATGCTGCGCACCGCGATCCCGCTCAACGCCAACCTCCACCCCGGCTGCGCCGAGTGCCACCAGAAACCGGTGGGAGAATCCAACGTGCTGGGCTCCCTCAACGTCTACGTGCCGTTGGAGAAGACCTTCGCCGACGCCAAGCGCGAGAGCATCACCGCCACCCTGATCAGCGCCGCCACCGTGGTGGCGCTGGTGCTCACCCTGTGGTGGTTCATGTACCGCCGGGTGCTCGCGCCGATCCACCACCTGACCACCGCCACCGAGGCCCTGGCCAGCGGCGAGGGGGACCTCACCCGTCGCCTGCAGCACAACGGCAACGATGAGATCGGCCGGCTCGCGAGCAATTTCGACCGCCTGCTGGACAAGCTCCACAACACCTTCCGCGACGTCGCCCGGATCAGTTCGATGTTGAAGGAGTCCACCGGCGAACTGCTGATCGCCCGCGAACAGGCCACCGACAACATCCGCCGGCAGAGCCGCGACACCGAGCAGGTAGCGGCGGCGGTCAACCAGATGACCGCCACCACCCAGGAGGTCACCCGCTCCGCCAACTCCGCCGCCGAGGTGGCCCGCGGCGCGGATCAGGAGGCCCGCGACGGCACCAGCGTGGTCCGCCAGGCGATCGACGCCATCGGCAACCTGGCCCAGCAGATGGGCAATACCTCCGAGGTGATCAACCAGTTGGAGCAGAACAGCGAGAACATCGACGCGATCCTCGACGTCATTCGCAACATCGCCGACCAGACCAACCTGTTGGCGCTGAACGCCGCCATCGAGGCGGCCCGCGCCGGCGACCAGGGGCGCGGCTTCGCGGTGGTCGCCGACGAGGTGCGCACCCTGGCGCAGCGCACCCAGAGCTCCACCGAAGAGATCCAGAAGATGATCGAGCAGTTGCAGAACACCGCCCGCGACGCGGTGTCGGCGATGGAACAGGGGCAGGCGCAGACCAACGCCAGCGTGGAGTACGCCACCGCCGCCGGCGACACCCTCGAATCGATCACCCGGGCGGTCGCCAGCATCACCCAGATGAACGCCCAGATCGCCCACGCCATGGACGAGCAGCAGAAGACCGCCGAGAGCATCAACGCCAGCATCTCCAGCATCAGCACCGCCGCGGACCAGGCGGCCAGCGCCTCCGAGCAGGCCGGCGCCGCCTCCGCGCAGGTGGCCGAGCGCGCCGAGGAGCTCAACCGGGCGATCGGCGGCTTCCGCCTGTGATGCATCTGCTCGTGTAGGGACCTCGGAGACGGGGGACAGGCGACGCCGGTCCCCCGTTTTTCATATCCCGTTCGAGAACACCTTGGTGAGCTGCGTGGCCTCGGACAGATGTCGCGGGGTGATCATCCAGCGTTCCAGCGGCGGGTCGCCGCCCTCGTATTTTTCGATGGTCTCCCGATAAGGCCGCCAGTTCAGGCTCCCCAGCTGAACCAACGCGCCCAACGGCTGACCGGTGGCGTCCCGATAGGCCTTGTAGACCAGCTCCGAGCAATAGATGAAATCGTCGTCCAGATCGTATTTGTAGTCGTAGGGGAGACCGAGATACTGCTCGCTCATCGCCAGAAAGGAGGGGATCTGTTTCCGATAGTCCGCCTTCAGGCGAAATACGGAAAAGCGGGCCGCCCTTCCCTGGAGGATCCAGCGGTAGAGCGGCGTATCGCGCACCACCGGCCCGGCCTCCCGCACGTACCAGCCGTCCGCCTTGCGGACGATCATCCCGCAGTGGGAATACAACGAATTCGACGCCCCCTCGATGGCCTCGACCAGATCGACCTTCGGCAGGGACTGGAAAACGACATCCCCCGCCTCCGGCCGGTACTGCAGATACCAGTAGAACGGGATCAGGTAGAAATAGCCCGCGACGAGGGCCGCACCCAACAACAACGCGGACAACCGAACCCTCGCCCAGCGGGTATCCGGAAAAAATCTCAATTCTGCTCTCCCTACGTTCAAGATCGAGCGACTGCCGCGCACCCCGCCGATCATCTGTGACCCGTATCGCCCGCCGCCCCTCCGGGCAGGGGCCTGATACCCCGACAATCCTCCCGTAGATTCCCCGTCGGATCCACCGCTTGACGGGGTCGCATGGGTGACGTCAGTATCTTCCCTTCACGTCATTGTTGACACGCCAATCGATTCGCTTGCATTGGTCACCGATCCGCCGCGGGGACAGATCAGAAGATGCGGGCGAGCATGTAATACGGATGCAACCAAGGATGAACGCGACGATCACCGCCCATCGGCTCATCTCTTCCCTGCTGTTGATCGCCTTCGCCGCTCTCCCCTATTCCGTCGAGGCGGATCCGGTGCAATGGCGAGCGGAGGACGGCGGCAACAATCACTGGTACGACGTCATCTTTCTGCCGTATACGGCCGGTGATGCCGAATACCACGCGACCGAATACGACGCCCTTCGGGGCGCCAGGCAGCTCGCCACCATCACCTCCGCCGCGGAGCAGAACTTCGTCGAACACCTGCCGGCGCTGGTCGAGTGTAGGAACGACCCCCAGTGCCAAGCGCAGCAGTGGCAGGGCGTGTGGATCGGTGGAGAGCGCTCCTGGTCGCGCGAGACGTGGCAATGGATGAACGGCGAGTGGTTCGAATACACCAACTGGCGGGCAGGCGAGCCCAACGATCATGGGGGCAACGAGTCGTGCATCACCCTCTATTTCGACGGCCTGTGGAACGATCAGGACTGCTCCGCGGAGGTGGGTGGATTCGTCGTCGAGTACCTCGACAGCGCCTCCGTCCCGGTTCGCTGGGAGAGCTCCGAGGGAGGGAATGGCCACTGGTATCAGATCGTCACCGACAACTCGCGGCTGCTGTGGGTCGAGGCGCGCGACGCGGCGGCGGCAATGACCTGGGAGGGAATGAGCGGACACCTCGCCGTTCCGTCCAGCCGCGAGGAGGCCGACTTCATCCAGGGGGTGAAGCGGAGTTGGTACAACCAGACCATAGCCACCTACTCGACCAGGGCATTGGTGAACATGAGCGCTTTCCATTTGTGGCTCGGCGGGCGCTACGACGCGCGGGACACGCTCTCCTGGGTGGATGGTTCCCAATCCACGTTCCGAGACTGGTGCTCGGAACGGCTGATCGCAGTCGACCACTACCTGACCAACGTCCAGCTACACACCACCGCGAACGACGGGGTGTGCTGGATGATCAGCGATCCGGGATTCATGGAATCACCCATCCAAGGGTTCCTGGTGGAGTATGAGCCGGCACCGGCGGCCGAGGCCCCATCCACCGTACCCTCCCCGCTATGCGCTTCCATGGATTCGAGCCTGACCCTGAGGATTCCTTGCATCGAGGTCTCCGGCACCCGTTTCTCGGGAACCCTGCTGGCGGAATCACCCTCCGACTCGACGGGTGTGCGCTGGCGTGTCGGCGATGTCGAGATCACCGAAGAGGGCGCCGACGGCTGTGGCGAATTCGACGCCTCCGGGCGCATCGCCCTGCCCTGCGTCAACCACGCCGATCGAGACTACGTCGCGGAGCTCTCCCCGGTCGACGGGCCGGAGCCGCGTTGGGAGCTCTCCGCGGCGGCGCCAACGGCGACCGACGATGAACCTTTGCCGCTAGCGGATTTCCCCGGCAAGGAGGTGACCGACGTCCTCGGGATGGAGTTCGTCGTCATCCCCGGAGGGAGCTTCATGATGGGCAGCCCGGAAGGCGAGGCGGGCAGAAATGGGAACGAGGGTCCCCAACACCGCGTATCGGTACCGGGATTCCTGCTGATGACCACCGAAGTGACCGCGCGCCAATGGGCCACCCTGACGGGTTCCTTCTCCCCCCACCCCTACTGTTTTCTCTGCCCGTACGGCGATGGGGACTGGAACGACGTCCAGCGGTTCATCCGCCAGCTCAATGAACGCACGGGAGGCCGCTTTCGCCTGCCGACGGAGGCGGAGTGGGAGTATGCGGCACGCGCGGGTAGCTCGACCCCCTATTGGTGGGGGGCCTCCCGTACGGGGATCGAGGCATACGCCAACGACTGCGACGCGGATTGCCAGACGCAGACGGCCAGCACCGACGACGACTATTCACAAGCCGCGGCGGTGGGGTCGCTGGCGCCAAACGGCTGGGGTCTGTACGACATGGCCGGAAGCGTCTGGGAACTCGTCCAGGACTGCTGGCACGACGACTACGGCGACGCGCCGGGCGATGGGAGTGCATGGGAGGAAACCGCATGCGAGTCGAGCGTCTATCGCGGCGGCTCCGCTTTCAGCGAGGACATGCGCTCGTCGGTGCGAATGCGCGAGGCACAGGAGATCTTGCGGGTGAGGATCGATCTGGGATTTCGCCTGGCGATGGATCTGTGAACACCGATCACCGGCCCGCACCGGCCCCCGTAGCGACCCCATCGCCATCCCGACACCCTCGCCACCTCGCTCGTTATCGATAAGGGCAACCGGAATAACCTGCGGATCAGCGAAATACGAGGCGCACACCGTTCGGGTAAAATGGATGGATGTTCCCCGCCCACTCGAATGACGCCGCCCCCACCCCCTACCGCTGGCGCCGGATCGTGCGCCTGGTGCTGGACCACCGCCGGCCGCTGGTCACCGCCCACCTGGTCGCCATCCTCGGCGTCGCCTGCGCGGTGCCGGTGCCGCTGCTGATGCCGATGCTGGTGGACGAGGTGCTGCTCCACCAGCCGGGGCGGGTGACCGCGGTGACCGACGCCCTCTTCCCCCCCGCGTGGCACGGGCCGGTGCTCTACATCGTCGCCGTGCTCTTCGTCACCCTGTTCCTGCGCCTCTCCGCGCTGGGGCTCACCGTCTACCAGTCGCGCCAGTTCGCGCGCATCTCCAAGGAGATCACCTACCGCATCCGGCTGCGCCTGCTGGAACACCTCAAGCGGGTGTCGATGGCGGAGTACGAGACCCTCGGCTCGGGGGCGGTCACCTCGCACTTCGTCACCGACGTCGACACCGTCGACAACTTCCTCGGCCAGACCCTGAGCAAGTTCCTGGTGGCGTTGCTGAGTATCTGCGGCACCGCCGGGGTGCTGCTGTGGCTGCACTGGCAACTGGCGCTCTTCATCCTCTTCCTCAACCCCCTGGTGGTCTACATCACGGTCGCCCTCGGGCGGCGCACCAAGCGGCTGAAGAAGCGCGAGAACAGCGCCTTCGAACTGTTCCAGGAGGCCCTCGGCGAGACCCTGGAGGCGATCCAGCAGGTACGCGCCGCCAACCGCGAAGGCTTCTACCTCGGACGGGTCGCCGAGCGTGCCCGCGACATCCGCGACCGCTCCATCGCCTACGCCTGGAAGAGCGAGGCGGCCGGACGGCTCTCGTTCGCCGCCTTCCTCTTCGGCTTCGACACCTTCCGCGCCCTGAGCATGCTGATGGTGCTCTTCTCCAACCTCTCGGTGGGCGAGATGTTCGCGGTCTTCGGCTACCTCTGGTTCATGATGGGACCGGTGCAGGAGGTGCTCAACATCCAGTACGCCTACGCCGCCGCCGACGGCGCCCTCAACCGCATCAACCGGCTGATCGCGCTGCACCGCGAGCCCCACTACCCCCACCAGGTGGACCCCTTTGCCGACAAGCGCACCGTGGCGGTGGAGCTGGAGGCGATCCGCTTCGCCTACGGCGACGGACCGCCGGTGCTGGACGGGGTGAGCCTGCGGATCCGCCCGGGTGAGAAGGTGGCCCTGGTGGGGGCCAGCGGCGGCGGCAAGACCACCCTGGTGCAGGTCCTCCTCGGCCTCTATCCGCCCGTCTCGGGACGGGTGCTGTTCGACGGCGTGGCGGTGGAGTCCATCGGCATGGAGGTGGTGCGCGACAACGTCGCCACCGTGCTCCAGCACCCGGCGCTGTTCAACGACACCGTGCGTGCCAACCTGGCGATGGGCCGCGAGGTGGAAGAGGCGGCGCTATGGCAAGCGCTGGAGGTAGCCCAATTGGCGGAGTTCATCCGCGAGCAGCCCATCGGCCTCGACGCCCTGGTGGGACGTCACGGGGTACGCCTCTCCGGCGGCCAGCGCCAGCGGCTGGCGGTGGCGCGGATGGTGCTAACCGATCCCAAGGTGGTGATCCTCGACGAGGCCACCTCGGCCCTCGACACCGCCACCGAGGGCCGGCTCCACGCGGCGCTGCAGCGCTTCCTGGAGGGGCGCACCACGATCATCATCGCCCACCGCCTGAGCGCGGTGAAGCAGGCCGACCGGGTCTACGTCTTTGACGCCGGGCAGATCATCGAAGAGGGGGCCCACGACGAGCTGGTGGAGAGCGGCGGGCTCTACGCCCGCCTCTACGGCAAGGTGCAGGAATAGATGCCCCCCCGTCGCGGTGAGCTGGAATGGACCTGAAAACCGCGCTCGATGGATGGAATGGCAAAGACACCGCGACTTTGGCATCACTCTATGAAGAGATGGCCGGCGACGCGCGACTCTTCTCCCGACTGGCGGACTCGATCGAAAGGGGTGGTACGGTTCAGATCGCCGCCACTTGGCTGATCAAGCACCACATCGAACAAGGCCACGCGCCCTCACCAGCCGAGTCACGTGAGCTGCTCGGACGTAGCGAGGCATTGGACCCGTGGCAGTCGCGTTTGCACCTCTTGCAGATGATCGAGCACCTCTCCCTCGACGAGGTGGAACAGCGACCGTTGGAGCACTTCATTCGCCAAGCCCTCGCCGATCGCAACAAGTTCGTCCGCGCCTGGGCCTACCACGCCTTCCACCACCTCGCCCGCCGTTTCCCCGCCTACCGCCGCGAGGCGCTGCAACTGGAGGAGATGGCGCTGCGCGACGAGCCGCCGGCGGTGAAGGCGCGGGTGCGCCGGTTGCGGCGGCTCGGCTTCGACTGAGCGACGATTCGCGAGGAGGCGGGACACCCCTTCGACCCGGAGGTGGTGGAGTCCTTCTTCGCCGTGGAGGGGGCATGCCGGGCGATCCACGACAAATATCGCGACCCTTACCCGGCCAAGGTGCTGTCGGTGGAGGGACGGATCCAGGGGATGCCGCAGGCCGATTGAGAGCCGGTGCCCTCGCTCGACCACGGCGCGCGCAGCGCACCGTGCAGGGCGGGACCGCCCGCAGCGTCAAACCCGGTTCCACAGCGGGGGGGGAGCCGTAGGTCGGCGATACTTCGCCGACGGGAACGGGGGCAGCGGAGCATGAACGTCGCCACCCGTTCCGAGCGCGCCCCATCCCGGTCAGAAAAACGGACACGAGCGTTACCGTCGCTGCCCCCGTTTACGTCGGCGCGGTAGCGCCGACCTACGCCACCAGCCACCACCGTCCGAAGGCCTCGGTCTCCCCCTCGTCGGTCACCGCGCCCCCGGGCGGCTCGCCTCCCACGCGCAAGTCCCACCGCCCGCCCCCCTCGTCGACCAGCAGGAACCCTCCGCCATCCCGGAACAGATAGTGCTCCACACAGCCGTGCCGACGCGCCAGTCCATCCAGTAGCTCGGCGATCTCGGGCGACGACAGAAGCCCCTCGGCATCCGTCGCCACCGCCTTCCCCCATTCGATGAAATAGCGCCTCGACAACACGGCCACCGCCTCCTCCAGACGGTCGAGAAAGCGGGGATCGTGCTTGGCGATGAAACAGTCCACCACCCCCTCGCGCAACGCCTCCTCGACACACCCGACGTCGCTCATCCCGCTGTAGAGGATGCGCCGCGCCGGATGATCGCCGAACCCGCGGATCAGCTCGATCCCGGTCAGCCCGGAGAGCCCGTAGTCGACCAGCATCACCGAGACGACCGAGTGCCGCGCGGGGTCCCGGGGATTGCCGAACACTTCGGGAGAGGTTTCTGCGCCGCCCAGGGGACGCCCTCCCGCCAGCGCCTCGTGTGCCTTGCGCTGGGTGTCACAGGCAACAAACCGGTAATCGTCGCCCAAGGCTGCCTCCAGACCGAACAACAGCCCCTGTTCGTCATCCACCGCGACCAGGGTGGAAGGGTAATACCACGGGGGAACAAGCCAATCGCTCATCCGATTATCCTCCGGACAAATGGGGAAATCACATTATGTAGCCACAATAACGACATCAATATTTTTCTATGACTCAGACATTCCATGCATCAGGTGTAGGAATTTTCTGATTGGCGATAAAATGGACTGCCCCCGTACAAACGTACGGGCGAGCGCAAGAGAAATCTCTCAATGACACAGGCTACGAGGAGCAAGATCATGCCCGATATTTCCGCAAAAAAAAGGACCTGAGCACAACCTCCCCCCGCTGGCTCTCCCAACGAGTCCAGCACCACTACCGCGACCGGATGGCCAACGACTGGGGCGGCCGCCACATCCTCCGGGGAAAGGCCCCGAATACCGGCAGCGTACTGCTGATGAGCAACGACTATCTCGGGCTCTCCGGAGATCCGAGGATCGCCGACGCGCAAACCCGTTTTCTGAAAGAGAACGGCTGCGAAGTCATGATGTCATCCCTATTTTTCAGCGTGGAAAACCACCAATGGACGCTGGAACAGGAGCTGGCCGAATTCATCGGATATGAATCGACCATCGTCACGCAATCGGGATACACCGCCAACCTGGGACTCATCCAGTCGATCGCCGACGAGAACACCCCGGTATATATCGATCAGCTGGCGCACCGCTCACTCTACGAGGGAATCCTCAGTGCTCGTGCGACTCCACACCTGTTTCGGCATAACACTCCATCGCACCTGATAAAGCAGATCGAGCGATACGGGCCGGGGGTCGTGGTGGTCGACTCGATATACAGCACCAATGGCAGCATCTGCCCTTTGAAGGAGATCGTTCCGGCTGCCCATCTGCGCGACTGCGTCGTCGTGGTCGACGAGTCGCACTCTCTCGGTACCCACGGAGAGAGCGGCGAAGGGCTGGTCGCCTCCCTGGGGCTCGGCGGGATGGTCCATTTCATAACCGCCAGCCTCGCCAAGGCCTTCTGCGGAAGGGCGGGGCTCATCGCCTGCTCTGGCGAACACTCCGACTATCTCCGCTTCGAGGCCCTTCCATTGATCTTCAGCTCCGCCCTGCTCCCCCATGAAGTGGAAGGGCTACGCGAAACGCTGAAAATCATCCGCGAAGAGCATTGGAGAAGGAGAAAAATCGCCCGCCACGCGGATCGTCTGCGCAACGTATTGGCAAACGAAGGGTACGACCTCTGCGGGTCGGAGTCGCAAATCATCTCCATCGAGGCGGGAAGCGAAGCGTCGGTCATTCATCTTCGAGACGAATTCGAAAAGGATGGCCTGTTCGGCGCCCCCTTCATGTACCCCGCAACCGCGAAGAAGCGCGCTCTGCTCCGGATGTCCCTTCACGCGAACCTGTCGGACCTCGACATTGAAAGGGTGATCAGAACCGGCAAACGAATTGCCAACCACGCAGCGTTTCCCATTCGAGCGCTTCAGAGTTCCATCAAAAATCAGCAAATAGCCATATAGCCCACCCTATCGGTACAGGGATGTACCCTACCATCAACCACCTACATCCTTGCGTGCCGGAAAAAGAAGAACAAACTCCGTATACTCCCCCACCACCGACACACACTTGATTCTCCCTCCCACGCTCTCCATCGCCATTTTCGAGAATGACAAGCCAACCCCGGCATTGGCAGTGGTACGACCATCCGAATAGAACCATGTAAATATCTGCTTCATGCGATCTTCGGATATTCCGCACCCATTATCGCGAACAACAATACGATTCCATTCATCATCCGCCTTACTACTCAACACAACCTCCCCTCCCCCATTCGAATTTGCAGCATTCGCGTAGTAGATGGCGTTCTTCATGAGATTATATAAGACATGAACCACCAACACTCCGGAACCATGAAAATAAAAATCTTCGATTATTCCACGACGGACCATGCCCCTCTGGGAATCCGACTTATAAGGGAAGCCTGAAATTGCCCGCTCAATACATTGACTCGCCTGATGCACCCCCTCGTCGCTAATTTGTTGCGCCCGATGATTGACGTTCATCAACATCATATCGATAATCGTAAACGAATCATCCACCTGCCTATCCGCCGACTCAATCGAAGCCGACACTCTCGACACACACAACTGCCCATCTTCGTTGCCGTGTCGCGCCCTCCACTCAAAGGAAGAGATCCCTTTCTTGGCGGCCTTTAACTGCATCTTGATCGCTAACAGCGGGCTTCTCAGCTCATGCGCAATCGTTGCACCAACTTTAAAATAGAGCCCTCGCTTTGACTCATTGACCAGTTCTTTAGTGTAATTTGACGCTACTGCTCCAACCACAGCAAATAGATAAATAGGAACATGCTCACCAATAAAATAAGTTCCTTCCGGAGGACCATATGTTACATAAAAAACAACATATGCCAAAACACTACCAAAAACAAACTGTATCAACATAATTACCCAGTCAAAAACCAACAATGCCAAAAACACTGCCGCCATGGTAGACATGAGCCAAACATCATTCCCACTATTTCCCAACAACATAAAAACAAAAAAGAAAGGAAAAACATAAAGGGTCGCAACATACCAATAATATGGCAGATATCGCCTCATCCATTCAGGCCAGAACTTGAGAAGCACCACCCCCAGACTAAACAACATACCAACCAGCCTTAAGAAAAAATTTTCGTAAGGCTGTGGAAACAGATCGTGCCATATCCAGTAATACAGCGGAAAACCGATCAGCGCAAACACACCCATCCCCGACATGCTCGGTGTGATATACCGAATATCTCGATTAAAACGATCGGTCAACGACTTGTAGATCGACGTTACTGACTTAACCAGATTCAACGCCACACACCCCCATACCACTATCACCTAACCCCGAAATGAGTCCACGCACTCACTGCCCAAACGCTCGTCTACGCAGCCTTCTTCCTGTAGGGTACACGTTTGGTCTGACCAGCCAAACCACAGATAACCACCTCAACACTGAGCAGAACGACCATGACCAAACTCCAGGGAGAAGCCGCCGAAGGCCTCTGGTGGGACAGCGCACAGTTCGTCCACGATCTCTACAACCGCTTTCTCGCCCTCGAAGGGACGGCCCTCGCGCTGGAGCGCGATCTGTCCGAACTCGTCAACAAGGATGAAGCGGCCGCCCCACGGCGCGGGCCGCAAGTGGAGATGGACAGGGTCGCCAGGCAGATCGAGGTGATCATCCAGGAGACGCAACTCGCCCGGATGCTCACCAATCTCCATTGGGATCGGGTCGACGGCGGTCTCCAGGCGCCGGAACGACGCTGGGTGGGCAACGGCGGAAAGACCGTACAGCAGGCCAGGGAGCGTCTGGAGCGGGAGTTGGAGGAGATCGCCAACGGGCCGACATGGCCATACGCCGTGAATCAGGCGGGCATCAACAGGTAACGGATGCGATCGGGAACGATGCCGGCATCAGTGCTCGCCGCACTCCCCCTTGCGAAGGTATTTCGTCCCATCCACCAGATCGGGCAGGGTCTTCAGGATGTGCAGCAGGGCGAACAGGATGACGCCGTGGTGGACGCCGACCCGCAGATGCCCCAACGCCTCCAGCTCCCGCACCGCATCGGAGACCCCGGTGTAGAGAAACGCCAGCCCCACCAACAGGCTGACGTAGGGATTTTTCGCAAACCGGCCGCCACCTTCGATCAACGCTCGAATCATCCCTTTCACCCTATCCTCGACGCCACCGACAACCCTGATTGAAGCGCAGCCGTTACCGCCACTGATCGACCGCCAGCACCTGCTCCAGCATCTGGCGCACGGTGTTCGGCTCGAAGGGCTTGTCGCAGACCGCCGAGACCCCCGCCTGCTGCACCGCGGAGAGACGCCCCTCGTTGGCCTCACTGGTCACCATCATCACCGGCACGGTGGGCTGGGAACTCTCGTTGCGGATGTACTCCACCAGCTCCTTGCCGTCCATTTCCGGCATGTTGTAGTCGGTCACCACCAGGTCGAACATCTCCCGCTCGATCAGCGCCACCGCCTCGCGGCCGTTGGCCGCCTCTTCGAAACGCTCCAGCCCGAGGCTCTCCAGCACCCGGCGGACGAAACGGCGGGCCACCGCGCTGTCGTCCACCACCAGCACCCGCAGTTGCTCCAGCTCCATGTCGGAGAGCCGAAGCTCATGGGGATTGAGCAGCTCCAGGGTCGCCACCAGGGCGCGCTTGAGGTCCTCCACGCGGAACGGCTTGGGCAGCATCGCCACCGCGCCGGCCTGGCGGATCGGCTCCAGGTAGCGATAGCCGGTCTCGCTGGAGACGAGAATGAAGGCGACGTCCTTCAACCGCTCGTCGGCGCGCATCTTCAACACCAGTTGGGTGCCGGTGATGTCGGGCAGGTGCATGGCACTGAGCACCAGATCGGGCGGCGCGCTCTCCGCCATCGCCGCCAGTGCCGTCTCACCGTCGGCAAACCGCTCGGTATTGCGCACCCCCAGCTCCGCCAGTTCGGTAAGGATCAGCTTCGCCTGCGCATTGGAGGGCTCCACCAGATAGACGAAGAGTTCGGAAAGAGAGACCGCAAACATGGGGCAACACCTCGGCACATCAATGCAGGATTCGGGCTTTTTCCGAAAGCGTACTTTTGGTGGCGTTTCGATGCAACTCCATACTATTCCGATCACAATCCGGTCAAAGAAAGACGATGTCCGCCCCCGTCACTCCGCGAGCAGCCGCACCCGCAGCCGGCGCAGCGCCTCCGCCTCCACCGCGTCGGCGGTGAGCAGCAGCGAGTAGCGGCGGCGACCGGCGGCAAAGGGGACCGCCACCCAGCGGTGGTGGACCACCCCGCCGGCCAGCCGCCGCGCCGCCAGACGCTTGCCCCGGCCGTCGGTGAGCCGCCAGCGCCCCTCGCCCAGCCACTCGACGGCGGTCAGCGCGAAGGGGCCGCGACGCAACCCGTGACTGACCACCCAGTGGAGGGAAGCGGCGGCGGCGACCGGCAGCAGCAGCAGGCGCACCGACAACGGCAGTTGGGCGACGAACAGCGCCAGGAAGAGCAGCAGGGAGAGGAGCAGCGCGCCGCCGGTCAGCCAGCGCGAAGGGCGTAGCGGGAGAAGGAGGGCGCCGCTCACCGCCGCCCCCGCATCACGGGCGGGGCTCCCACGGGATCAACAGATCCTCCATCATCAGCTGGCGGTTGACCGGGGTCTCCACCAGCCGGGCGGCCTGCAGCAGCTGATCGTAGCGGCGGTAGAGCTGGCGCGTCTCCCAGCGCTCGCCGAGGGCGCGCAGGCGGGGGGTGAGGTCGCGGTTGACCACCGCCGACTCGCCATCGGCCATCTTCAGGCGGATCATGTCCATCACCCAGCCGGAGAGCCAGAACAGCGCGCTGCGCACGTCCCCCTTGGCCCACTCGGCGGCCAGCGCCAGCGGGTCGAGCCGCCCGGCCGCCAGCCGCTCCAGTCCCTCCAGCAAGCGTCCCCGGGTCTCCATCCGCCCCCCCTCGGCAAGATCGAGGGCGGTCAAAGGGGCGCCGTCGGCCAGCCCCAGCAGCAGTTCGGCCTCCCCGCCGGCGCCCCGCGCGGCGAGCCACGCCAGCGCCTCGGCCCGCTCCGGCCGGCCGAAGGCGACCACCTGGCAGCGGCTGCGCACCGTCGGCGGCAGCAGCACCGGCCGCTCCGCCACCAGGATCAGCACGCTGCCGCCGGTGGGTTCCTCCAGGGTCTTCAGCAGGCCGTTGGCGGCGTTGACGTTCATCCGCTCCGCCGGGGTGATCACCGCCACCTTGTAGCCGGCGTACTGGCTGCTCATGGTCAGGTAGGCGGCGAGCTCGCGGATCGGATCGATACGGATCTGCTTGCCCTCCTCCTCCGGCGCCACCCGCCGGAAGTCGGGGTGGCTCCCCGCCGCCATCAGCTTGCAGCCGCGGCACTTGCCACAGGCGCCGCCGCCGTCGCGCCGCGACTCGCAGAGCAGCGCCGCCGCCAGGGCGTCGGCGAAGCGGTTCTTGCCCAGCCCCGAAGGACCGGAGAGGAGCAGCGCGTGGGGCAGCGTGCCACCGCGCTCGCGCTCGGTGAGCTGGCGCCATTGGGCGGTCTGCCAGGGGAGGATGGGGGATTCTGGAGTGGGGATCATGGAGGGGAGGTTAAAGGCAAAAGGTCAAAGGTTAAAGGCGTGGGAGGCCTCAGCCAACGGTCGCGCCTCGTGGCCTCGCAACCTGCACCGGGATCGTCTCCGCCACCAAACGTTTTTCTCCCCGCTGCTGCGCACTCGGCGTTGATCAAGCGATCTCGGCGAAAGACTCCGCCAGCGCCCCTTCCACCCGGGCACTCACCTCCTCGATGGTGCGCGAGGCGTCGATGATACGGTAGCGCTCCGGGGCCGCTCCGGCGCGCTCGAGATAGGCGGCGCGGACCCGCTCGAAGAATTCCGCCTGCTCCTTCTCGAAGCGATCCGCCGCGCCACGTGCCCCGGCGCGGGCCAGTCCCACCTCCACCGGCAGATCGAAGAGCAGCACCAGATCGGGGCGGAAGTCCCCCTGCACCCACTGCTCCAGGGCGGCGATGTGCTCGAAGGGGATGCCACGACCGCCCCCCTGGTAGGCGAAGCTGGCGTCGGTGAAGCGATCGCAAAGGACCCACTTGCCCTCGGCAAGGGCCGGGCGGATCACCTTCTCCAGGTGCTGGGCGCGGGCGGCGAACATCATCAGCAGTTCGGCGTCGGAACTCATGCCGTCGTGGCGATGGCCGAGCAGCAGCTCGCGCAGCGCCTCCCCCAGCTCGGTCCCCCCCGGCTCGCGGGTGAGCACCACCTCGACGCCGCGCCCCTTCAGATAGCGCTCCACATGGGCCATCTGGGTCGACTTGCCGCCTCCCTCGGTGCCCTCGATGGTGATGAATCGACCGCCCACCCGAACCGTCCCTACTCGCCTTCGGGGGTCACCCCTGCCTCGCGCAGGGCGTCGCGGATCTCGCCGGCGAACTCCATCAGATCGGCGGCCTCCGCCTCGTCCACCGCCAGGGCGCGGGCGCAGTTCCAGTCGAGGGCGTGCATCAGGCGGGCGAGCAGCTGCGCCTTGGGGCGCGGCAGGTCCAACTCGATGCCGTCGATCAACTCGCAGGCCTCGCCGTCCGGCTCATGGTCGTGGTCGCAATCGTGGTCGTGGTCGCTCATTACGGCGCGCCTTCAGGGGATCGGGCCCCCATTGTCCGGAAAATCCCCACGCACCGCCACCCTTGCCGAGTTCCCGAGAGATGCACATAGTGCCATCAAGCGATATCGATCTTCGGCATCACTCTCCTCCAGGACGAACCGGAATGAGTGGCCATCGTAGCCGTGAGCCCGCTGTCTTCGTTCGCGTCGGCGCGGTGGCGCCGACCTACGGGGAGGCCGGGGAGGACACGCCCCGTCACTGGCCGAGCTGGTACTTGCGCACCGCCCGATTGTGCTCCCGCAGGGTGGCGGAGAAGTGGTGGCTGCCGTCACCCTTGGCGACGAAGTAGAGGGCATTGCCATCGGCGGGGTGAAGCACGGCGCGGATCGCCTCGCGGCCGGGCATGGCGATGGGGGTGGGGGGCAACCCCTTGCGGGTGTAGCTGTTGTAGGGGGTGTCGCGTTTCAGATCGCGGCGGCGGAGGTTGCCGTCGAAGGCGTCCCCCAGGCCGTAGATCACCGTCGGATCGGTCTGCAACAGCATCCCCTTGCGCAGGCGCCGGACGAAGACGCCGGCGATCTCCGGGCGTTCGGCGGCCCGGCCGGTCTCCTTCTCGACGATGGAGGCCAGGGTCAGCGCCTGGTAGGGACCCTGCAGCGGAAGCCCCGACTCCCGCCCCGCCCACTCCTCCGCGAGCACCTGCTCCATCCGTTCATAGGCGCGTCTCAGCACGGAGAGATCGCTCTCCCCCTTGGGAAAACGGTAGGTGTCGGGAAAGAAACGCCCCTCCGGGTGTTCGTCGGGATGGCCGAGACGCGTCATCACCTCGCCGCCGCCCATCCCGGCCAGCGAGTGTTCGAGCCGGTCCTCGGCCTCGATGGCGGCCATCACCTGGCGGAAACTCCACCCCTCCACCAGGGTGATGGCATACTCGATCGGCCGGCCCGCCACCAGCTTTTCCAGCAGCCCACGCGGGGTAACGCCCGGCTCCAGCCGGTACTCCCCCGCCTTGATCCGCCGCCCGTGGCCGCCGATCCGCGCCAGCAGGGTGAAGTAGCGGGGAGAACGCATCAGGCCGCGTCCTGCCAGTTCCCGGCCGAGGGCGGCGACCGAACGGCCGGGCTTCACCTCCAGCACCAGTGGCCGCGCGATGGCAAGGGGGGTTTCGGCGAAACGCTGGTAATCCCAGACGAACCAGCCGGCGATCAGCGCAGCACTAAACAACAGCACGCCGAGCAACCGAATCAGCACGGCGCCGAGGCGCAGTTTCGACGGTTGTGGAGCCTGCGGCTCCGGCGAAGGCGTTTCCGGGGAGCGATTCATGGGGCGCTACCGTACCACGCCAAGCGTCTCCAGTGCCCGCTGCAGGCGCCGGGTCAGCGGCCCCACGGCGAACCCCCGATCGTCCAGCCGGGCGACCGGCCAGATGCCGATCACGCTGTTGCTCAGGAAGAGCTCGTCGGCCGCCAGCAGCGCCTCCTCCTCCAGTTCCGCCTCGCGGCAGACGACGCCCAACGCCCCCGCCGCCGCCATCACCGCGCCGCGCATCACCCCCGCCACCCCGCAGTGGCGCAACGTCGGGGTGAACAACGCGCCGCCACGGACCATGAAGAGATTGCTCATCACCCCCTCGACGACCCGCCCCGCGGCATCGCGCATCAGCCCTTCGGCTATCGCGGGATCGTCCCATTCGGCGCGGGCCAGCACCTGCTCCAGGCGGTTGAGGTGCTTGATGCCGGCCAGCCGGGGGCTGCCGCCCAACGGCGTCTCGCACCCGCGAACGGCGACCCCCTCGCGCCACCACGCTTGCGGATAGTCGGGCCACGGATGGAGCGACACCACCCGCGTCGGCCGCGGCACCTCCGGCAGCCGATAGCCGCGGCCACCGACGCCACGGGTGACCACGATCTTCAACACCCCGCGCCCGACGCCCGCACACAACGCCGCCCCCTCCTCCGCCACCTCCGGCGGAAAGGGGATGGCCAATCGCCCACACCCCTCCCGCAACCGCGCCAGGTGCTCCGGCCACAGCTCCGCGCCACCGTCGCGCACCGCCACGGTCTCGAACAGCCCGTCGCCGTAGGCAAGGCCGCGGTCCTGCGCGGAAACGGTTGCGTCGGGCCGGCCGTTGACCAGCAGCGGGAACCCTCGAGCGTCGATCACCATCCATAACCTCGTCGTTTGTCGGAAAGCGGTGGGACGACGCCCCCGGGACGGGCCAAGTTCTGAAACATCCTCAGATTTTGCCTACCATTGACCGGAAAAACACCAATACCGATACCTGAAAAATTCTACGCCAATCACCTGAAATCCCCTGCATGGGGTGGAGGACTACACCGGCAACCGCGCGGAGCCGGCCGATTACTCCTCATCCGCGACCCCACGAGCATTGCCGTGATCACGATGGCGGGAAGCGTAGGAAACGGGACGCTGGAGCGTCCAGCGCTGCGTTGCCACGCTGGAGCGTGGGAACGATCAGAAACTCACCGCCAAACCACGCCTCCACCCCGAAAGCCGGCAGGTCGTTCAGGAGATCTTCACCACGATGTCGTGCAGGGTGTTGGCGGCGTCGGCGAGGCGGTCGGCGGCATTGGAGAGGTGGCGGTAGATCTCGCGGCGCTTCAGCATGTGCAGGTAATCCTCCCCCTGGAACAGCTCCACCAGGGCCTTGCGATAAAGTTTTTCCACCTTGCGTTCGGCCTTGCGTGCCCGATCGGCGCACGCCTCTGCCTCCACCGGGTTTTCATGCAGCACGGCGTAGCCATCGCGCAGGAACTGGCTGCCGGCATGCAGTTCGGCGGCCATCTTCCGGGTGAATTCATCCGGTGTCAGTTCGAGGGCATCCATCTCGTTGACCGTGCTCTTGCAGTAGTTCACCACATGGTCGAGGTGGGTGATGGCGCGGTAGAGGTCCTCGCGGTCGATCGGGGTGGAGAAGGCCTCGTTGAGCAGGTGGAGGTTGCGCACCTTGAGGACGTCAGCCTCGTGTTCGTCGGCCTTCACCGCCTCGCCCGCCTCACGGTCGCCATGCTCCATGTAGCGCGCCAGCAGCCCGACACTGTGGACCACCATCCCCGCCTGCTCGGCGAGCAAGGCGAAAAAGTCGGGGGTCTTGGGGAAGACGCGATCGACGATGCGCCGCCAGAGTGATTCGCGTTGGGCGTCCATGGTCGACCTCCTTCAGAGAATTAGCCCGATCGGCAGATAGAACAGAACCGCCACCAGTGCCGCCCCGGGGATGGTGATCACCCAGGTGGTGGCGATCTCACCCGCCTTGTTCCAGCGCACCGCCCGCGGCCGCTCCGAGGCGCCGATGCCCATGATCGACGAACCCACCACGTGGGTGGTGGAGACCGGCGCACCGAGCAGCGAGGCGGTGAGGATCACCCCCGCCGAGGTGAGCTGGGAGTCGAGGGCGTGCAGCGGCCGCACCTTGTAGATGGCGAAGCCGAGGGTGCGCACGATGCGCCAGCCGCCGGAGGCGATCCCCAGGGTCAGTGCGGTGGCACACGCCATCATCACCCACAGCGGGACGGCAAAGGTGTCGATGAAACCGCCCAGCAGCAGCACCAGGGTGAGGATGCCCATGCTCTTCTGGGCGTCGTTGGCGCCGTGGGCGAACGCGAGGCCGGCGGCGGTGACGAACTGACTGTGGCGCAACACCCCGTTGAAGCTGGGACGGGCGCCGCTCAGCAGGGCGCGGGCGAGACGGTGCAGGGCGAAGCCGAACCAGAAGCCGGCCAACGGCGAAAGGAACAGGGCGAGCAGCACCTTGGTGACGCCGGTGAGATGACCGTGGGCCAGCTCGGTGAAGCCCCAGGCAACGTGGTCCGCCCCCACCGCCATCACCACCGCCCCGGCCAGCCCGCCGACCAGGGCGTGGGAGGAGGAGGACGGGATGCCGCGCCACCAGGTGATGAGGTTCCAGGCGATGGCACCGAGCAGACCGGCGAGGAGCACCGCCAGCGCGGAGATCGGCGGCAGGTCGTCGAGGCGGACGAAACCACCGATAGTGTCGGCCACCGCGGTTCCGCCCAACAGCGGCCCGAGGAACTCGAACCCGGCGACGATCACCACCGCCTGTATCGGGGTCATGGCGCGCGAGGCGATCACCGTGGCGATGATGTTGGCGGCGTCGTGGAAACCGTTGGTGTAGTCGAAAATCAGGACGATGACGACGGCGGCCATCGCGAGCAGGAGTACGCTATCCATCGACGCTCTCCAAATTCCGCCTTGTACTATCAGTTTAGTCCGATTTTCTCATCAACCTCGTTACCGGGGATGAGGGCTCCCGTTACGGTGGCGGTTCGGGGCGAGCTGATTTTCAGGTCAAAGGCGAAAGGCAAAAGGTTAAAGGGCCTTCGTTCGGCGCCGCCCGCTCAACGATACCGCATTGACCGCAACGGCGGCCAGGAGCGGCACGGCCCCCCTCTTACCTTTGGCCTTCTACCTTTAACCTTTGACCTGATGAAACCGCTGCACCTCCTGTCGTCGGCCCTCCCGACCCTGCGGAGTGGCTTTCACGGCAACAGGGACGATGAATCCAGGTGTTCGGTGAGCGGATTGACGCGGGTCAGCGCCGCATGTTTGCGGATACGGCTGGCGATGGTGGAGCGCAGGATACGGCCGCCCTGCCGGGTGATCCACAGGGCGGGTTCGCGGCTGTCGATGAGCAGGCGGTGGCGGACCTCTATCCACCGATCGAGCCACTCCATGGTGACGCGGTCGACCAGCGTATGCTCCACCGATCCCCCCTTGGAACGGTAGCGCACCAGTCCCTCCGGGAAGATGGTGCAGAGTGGCGGCAAGGCCGGCGTGAACAGGTTGATGGCCACCACGCCGCCCATCCAGATACCGGTGAGATACATCACGCGCAGCAGGCTGCGGTCGCGCAGGTGCTCCGGGGTATCCGCGGGGATGCGTTCGAGCGACGCCAGGGTGCTGCGCGGGTAGTCGGGGCGGAGTTCGCCAAGCTCGACGCGAATCGGCGGAATCCGGTGCAGCGGGTTGTCGGCCTCGGCGATCAGCGAGCGCTCGACGGCATAGACGAAGACCAGACGGCTGATGCTGAGCAGGCGAGCGGCGCGGGCACGTTGTCCGCGGTCGCTCTCGATCACCCGGTCGAGCAGCCCGGCGACGTGATCGGGGGTCACCGCCGACCACTCGGAGAGGCCGCGCTCGGCGAAATATTCCACCAGGGTCTGGGTATCCCGCTGATAGATCTCCCGGGAGCAGCGGGAGAGCCGCTGGTTGTTCTTCGAGTGGAGGAATTGTCGAATGAAGGTATCGAAAGGCGTCTCGCTGAGTGCGCCGTCTTCGCTGTGGTCCATGGACGGGTTCCCTTTTTCCTTGTCACGTAAATAGGCCGGTCGCGGCCTGGCCCTGCCTCTTACCCACAAATCGGCCATCAGTGAGTCGCTGGGCGGTCAGCCGCAAGGCGCGCGCTCGCAGGGGTAGTCAACCTACCTCAAGAGAGCGAAACGCAGCGGATGGCCGCCCAGCGACTCACCCGA